>CAJFUS010000058.1 GCA_904420235.1 Candidatus Neoanaerotignum tabaqchaliae | reverse complement strand
GCCCAGAGGCTTGCGGGAATGGGGAAAACACCGCTTTATTTTGCTTTTAATAAAGAATTGGCCGGAGTTATAGCTGTTGCCGACGTTGTTAAAAAGAGCAGCGCAAAGGCCGTTAAAGAGTTTAAAAAAATGGGCATAGATGTTATAATGCTTACAGGCGACAACAAAGCGGCCGCCGAGGCTATAGGCCGTGAGGTTGGTATTGACAATGTAATATCCGAAGTATTGCCTCAGGATAAAGAAGAGAAGGTGCGCCGTCTTCAGGAACAGGGCAAAAAGGTTGCCATGATAGGCGACGGAATAAACGACGCCCCGGCTTTGGCAAGGGCTGACACCGGAATCGCCATAGGCGCGGGAACGGACGTTGCCATAGAGTCAGCAGACATTGTTTTAATTAAAAACGACCTTCTTGACGCCGTATCTGCAATACAGCTTAGCAAAGCTACCATAAGAAATATAAAAGAGAACCTTTTTTGGGCTTTTATATATAATGTTATTGGCATACCTTTTGCCGCCGGAGTATTTTATCCGATACTCGGTGTTAAGCTTAACCCGATGATAGGAGCGGCGGCCATGAGTATGAGTTCGGTGTTTGTTGTGTCAAACGCCTTAAGACTTAGAGGCTTTAGGCCATCGTTTAAAAAAAGAAAAAACGGCGAGGATGTGGAAAACATAAGCAGTGAGCGTGGGGAAAGCCAAAATCAGGCGCTTCCCCTTCAAAATAAAAAAGACGAAAACTTGAGTATTAGGGAGGAAGAAACTATGGAAAAGAAAATGCTTATAGAAGGCATGATGTGCACACATTGCTCAGGAAGAGTTGAAAAGGCCCTTAACGCGTTAAACGGTGTAGAGGCCAAGGTTGACCTCGATGGAAAATGCGCCTATGTTAAAATAAACGGTGATGTAACCGATAAAGAACTTACGGACGCCGTTACGGAAGCCGGATATGAGGTTAAGGGAATAGAGTAATGAAGGCCGATAAAGATAAAGTATGCCGTCTTCTTAAAACCGCAAGGGGGCAAATTGACGGCATACTTAAAATGATTGAACAGGACAGATACTGTATTGATATATCAAACCAAGTATCCGCCACAGAGGCTATATTAAGAAAGGCCAACAGAGAGATACTTACGGCGCACATGAAAAGCTGCGTTAAGGAAGCCTTTGAAAAAGGAAACGAGGACGAGAAAATTAACGAGCTTGTGGAGCTTATTGAGAAAATGTCAAAGTAACTCAGAAAATGGTATTTTGAGTGATTTTGGCCTCAATTTGGCAAAAATAAGCGTTAAATGCTCTGTTCTTCTTGACAAATCCTCAATAAAAGTTTATAAATAATAAAGACGCTTGAAACCACGCTTGTAATCGAGTGTTTTGGCAGAAGCGGGCTTGATTTTTAAGTAATTCAAATCTGCTTTTGACACGCAGAAAAAGCGGTCATCTAATTATATATATTTTAAGGAGGAAGTTCAGTAATGAATAAATCGGAATTGATTGCTGCTGTAGTAGAGAAAACAGAACTTAGTAAAAAAGACGCTGAAAAGGCTATAAAGGCTTTTGAGGAGGTTGTTACCGAAGAGCTTAAAAAAGGCGAGAAGGTTCAGCTTGTTGGTTTTGGAACATTTGAGGTTGCAGAAAGAGCCGAAAGAATTGGAAGAAATCCTAAGACAAAAGAGTCTATGGTTATAAGCGCTTCAAAGGCTCCTAAGTTTAAAGCCGGAAAGGCTCTTAAGGACGCCGTAAACGAGGGCTGATTTTTGTTATAAGTGGTCCGCATTTTTAATGCGGGCCTTTTTATATTCAGGGAGGTGCTTAAAATGCGTCTTGACAAATTTTTAAAGGTCTCAAGAATTATAAAAAGAAGAACTGTTGCCAACGAGGCATGTGATGCCGGAAGAGTTATGGTTAATGGAAAAGTGGCCAAAGCCTCAGTTGACGTTAAAATATCAGATGTAATAGAAATTAGGTTTGGAAGCAACACAACAAAAGTTAGGGTTTTGAATATTAACGAGAACCCAAGGAAAGAAGAGGCCGCCCTTATGTATGAGAGCGTGGAATAAGTTGAAAAAACACATTGCGGCAAAGCCTGACGTTTAGACGTTGGGCTTTAAGTTTTGGTATGCATGAAATACTAAAAACCGTGATTTGTGATGTATGCCTAAAAATGACGGCGCAAAAGGAAAATTATATAAATGCGAAATCCAAATCATAATAGGATAATATCATATATTGCAATTGTTTTTGAAATTTTTATTGCCGGAATCTCGATAGTTTTATTTGGAACAGAACGGCTTAATATAATGTTTTATTTAGGAACAACTATAGCGTTTTCAGGAATTGTTTACGGAATTTTTAAGGTTCGATGTCCATACTGCAAAAAAAGACTTCATTTAAAGGGCATTGTTCATGACAAATACTGTCAATATTGCGGTAAGGAGATTTAATTGATTTTAAGAGGATTTTGAACGGCATAAGTGAGAAACATTATATGAAGCCGCTTATGGAAAACGTTTTTATTATATCTTTAAACGGTTTTTAAATTTATCCATAGTTTATTAATTTTTAAGATTCTGTAAAATTTGACCGACTTAACTTTATAAAATTGAATTAATAAAGTTAAAAATATAGTTTTGATATGTTTGGATAAATCGTGTTTAGTTAAAGCTTTAGGCAAAGATTAAAAGTTACCATATGAACATAAAAACCAGCAGTACGTTTAATAATTATATATGATTATGCAGGATTAAGTAATTTTTAAGGTATTATTATTGGATTATCGCCTTGACACTGCCAAAGGCAGAATATAAAATGATTAGATGAAGATTAGTTTTTAAATTAGTGGCGTTTTAAAATGCCTTTTATACAGGAGGATAGCATGGAAGAAGAAAGAAATAATAATTTAAAAAACGGCGCTCCTGACGGTTCGCAAAAGGCGTCTGGTGAAAGTGACAGCCTTTACAGCGATTATCCTAAGGAGGTTGTTCAGCTGCTTATGAACAGCAACCCCTTAAAGAATATGAGAAAATTTTCCGAGGAGGAAATTAATAACTCAATAGAAGAAAGGTTAAGCCGCACAAGAATAGAAAAAGAAGAACTTTTTGGAAGCACAAGAATGAGTTATGACAGAGAGGTTGAAGGGACGGAACGCCGGAAAAAGGAACATAGTCCCGAAAAATATGAGGATGATAACTTAAATTCAGAGCAACCTGAAGATATGAACGAGAAAGAAAATATCCGTAAAGATGACAAAAAAACGGAACTTAAAAAAGCGAAAATAATTACGGATCAAAACAGTGATTTAGAAGAAAACGCAGTGCACCAAGAAAAATTCAACACAACGGAAGCAGTTGTTCCAGAAGATTTGGACAGTATTCTGGACGAGAGTGATGATTTTGATTATAAGCCAGCTGACAATGACTTTGACGATATAGCTCAGGCTGCTAAAAAGCAGAAAAAAGTTAAAAATTTCGATGAAGATGACGAGGAAGACGATATACAGGAAGTTCAGGTCATACGACATAAAAGCCGCAAAAAAGAGTTTAAAAGAAATTTCCCTGTTTCAAATGAGCCGATAAAACCAGTTCCCGAGGTAAAAACCTATGAGCAGAAAACAGAGTTTGAGGATATAGAAGATAAAATATCAGATGAATCTAAGGAAAGAAAGAAAAGAGCCGTTTTGGACGCCCGCAAAAAACAGCATATGGCAAGGCATGGAGAGCTTGAGGCCAGAAAGCAGAAAAACAAAAATAACAGTGAGCTGGAGGAATTTTTTGATGGACCGAGAAAAACCATAAGCCGTTCTTCTGGAAGAAAATCTGCTGTTGATAAAGGCATGGTTATTGTTTGTGTTGTTGTTTTATTTGTTTTTGTATTTCTTTTTGTAAGAAATCTTACACTTTCAGCCAGAGTTGAGGAAGCTGAAAAACAGCTTGCCGATTATACACAGCTTCAGCAAACAAACGAGGAGCTTAAGCTTGAGATAGTTTCACTTCAGGAAAAACTTACCCAAAACGGAATTTCATTGACGGACGATACTGCTCAAAGCGGCGGTGAAAGCGCAAATACCGGCGATACCGGTACAACTGCAACCGACGGCCAAACCCAAAATGAAAACACGGATACACAGTCATCAAATGAGACTTATGATACATACACTGTTGTAGCTGGAGATACTTTAAGTGGTATAAGTGACAAAGTATATGGAAATTATTCTGGCTATATAAGAATACTTGAAGCAAACGGCCTTACAGAGGATAGCAACCTTCAAATAGGCCAAGTCCTTAGAATACCAAGAGACTGATTTTTGGGAGGTTTTTATGCGTGAGGTATCGGAAAATGAAACAATGGCACAGTTGAGGTCTGTGGCGAAGGAACTTAATATTAAGGGCATTTCTTCAATGAAAAAAGTGCAGCTTATTGAAAAAATAAACAGCGTTATACGTGAGAACTTGACTAATGAAGTTGAAGATAAACTTTCAAATGAAAACTCAAAAAACATCAGCCAAACCTTAGACAGTGAAAATAAAAAAGAACAGACGGAGACTGAAAAGGTAGAAATTAAAAAAACTAAAGCCAATGATAAAGTTAAAAAATCGGAATCAGCCGAAAAAAAGCCGTATGAAATGTTGAAACAAACGCAGAAAATGGTGGATGAAAAGGCTGTTGATGAATGTGAAAAAAATGGGATAAATCCTCAAAACGAAACTCAAAATGATAAAACGCAGGCATCTGAAGTTATCCAGGAACCCCGTACTTTAAAAGAACAGCCTCAAAAAGAATGGACAAGGGAAATAAAAGAGCAAAGAGAACCTGCCGAAAATGAGGTGGTTCAGGAGGGCGTTCTTGAGGTTATGGCCGACGGATACGGTTTTTTAAGGGCAGACAACTTCCTTCCGGGAACAGGCGATATATATATTTCCCAATCTCAAATAAGGCGGTTCAATATAAAAACCGGCGACCTTGTTACGGGATATGTAAGGGCGTCAAAAGACAACGAGAAATTCAACGCGCTTTTGTATGTTAAAAGCGTTAATGGAGATACGCCGGATAAATCTATAAGACGGCCTAATTTTGAGGACCTTACGCCTATATATCCAACGGAAAGGCTTAATCTTGAGACAAAAGGAGACGAGATTTCAGGCCGCATAATAGATTTGGTGGCACCAATAGGAAAGGGCCAAAGAGGCATGATTGTGGCTCAGCCGAAGGTTGGAAAAACAACTTTGCTTAAACAAATGGCCAACTCTATTGTTAAAAACTATCCTGATATAAATCTTATAGTTTTGCTTATAGATGAAAGGCCCGAGGAAGTTACGGATATACAGCGATCAATAAAGGGCGAAAAGGTAGAAATTGTGTACTCAACATTTGACGAACAGCCGGAGCACCACAAAAGAGTGGCGGAAATGGTGCTTGAAAGGGGCAAAAGGCTTGTTGAGCAGGGCAAGGACATAGTTATACTTCTTGACAGCATAACAAGGCTTGCGAGGGCCTATAACCTTACCACAACCCCAAGCGGAAGGACCCTTTCAGGCGGACTTGACCCGGCGGCACTTTATATGCCTAAAAAGTTTTTTGGCGCAGCCAGAAATATAGAAAATGGCGGAAGCCTTACGGTTTTGGCAACAGCCCTTATAGAAACGGGCAGCAAAATGGATGACGTTGTTTTTGAAGAATTTAAAGGCACTGGAAACATGGAACTGGTGCTTGACAGAAAACTTGCCGAAAGAAGGATTTTTCCGGCCATAGACATAAATAAATCAGGCACAAGGAGGGACGATAAGCTTCTTACTAAAGAAGAAATGGACGCTATGTACAAAATAAGACGTCTTGTATCGTCGTCCAATATTACGGAAAGTGCCGAGTTTGTTATAGACCTTATGAAAAAAACAAAAAATAACGCCGAATTTGTTAAAGCTGTTCCCCATGTTAAAATTTAATAATAAATTTTTCTAAATTTCAAATATAATATTTATTTTGTTTTAGAATTCCACAAAACTATGTTAGGTTAAAAAAATATGTTTGAAGTAGAAATTTTAAGTTTGCAATTAAAACTTTTTGTTTTGTAAATTGCAGATTGTTGGCATTTTTGTATTGCATGTTTTAATTGCGTATGATATAATACACCTGTTGTCTATAAATAATGTACGATGTTATTGATCAACGTAAAATAAGGAGTGAATTAAAAATGAGAAAGGATATACATCCGGCTTACCATCAGTGCAAGGTAAGATGCAACTGCGGAAATGAGTTTGTTACAGGCTCAACAAAAGAGGAAATAAGAGTTGAGGTTTGCTCAAAGTGCCATCCATTTTATACAGGAAGCCAGAAACTTCTTGTTGAGGCTGGCGGAAGGGTTGAGAAATTCAACAAAAAGTACGGCAGAAAATAATTTTGAAGCTGAGGGGGTTGTGGCGTTAAAGTCATGCCCCTTTTTTTAATTTTATGACATAACTAAAAATGGCAGGTGATATAAATGAGAACCACAAGTATAGGCGGACAAGCCGTAATTGAGGGCGTTATGATGCGGGGCAAAAAAATGTACGCTATGGCCGTTAGAACGCCTGACGGCAGTCTTTGCATTGAAAAAGAGCCCATAGACGATATTTTCAGCAAACATAAAATTTTCAGGTATCCTATATTTAGAGGCGTAGCGGCATTTGTGCAGTCGCTGATAATAGGCATAAAAATAATAATGCGCTCAGCACAGCTTGCGGGAGTTGACGACGAGACAGAAGAAGAGCCGGGAAAATTTGAGAAATTCCTTCAAAATAAGTTTGGCGATAAGTTTTATGACATACTTATATATTTTAGTGTATGTGTATCTCTCGTTTTTTCAATAGCCCTGTTTTTTGTTCTTCCGGTTTTTATAGGCGGTCTTTTCAGGCCTATTCTTCCGGGAACATGGGCATTGAGCATTGTAGAGGGCCTTGTTAGAATAGGAATATTGCTTTTGTATTTGTATCTTATATCAAAAATGAACGATATAAAAAGAGTTTTCCGCTATCATGGAGCCGAACATAAAACCATAAACTGCTTTGAGCATGAAGAAGAACTTACGGTTGAGAATGTGCGCAAATACACAAGGCTTCACAAAAGATGCGGAACCAGCTTTCTGCTTATAGTTATGATTGTAAGTATGGTTGTGTTTTTCTTTATACAAACGGACACAATACTTTTAAGAGTTATAAGCAGAGTGCTTTTGGTGCCTGTGGTGGCCGGTCTTTCATACGAGGTTATAAAGTGGGCCGGAAGGTCGGAATCTGCCCTTGTTAAAATAGTAAGCGCCCCGGGACTTTGCCTTCAAAGGCTTACAACGGCCGAGCCTGACGACAGCCAGATAGAGGCGGCCATAGCGGCCATGAAAGGGGTACTTGAAGATGAGCCGGAATAATACCTTGGAAAGCTTGATTTTTGAGGCTAAAAAGCGGCTTAAAAAAAGCGGCGCCGGAGAATATGCTCTTGACAGCCGTCTTTTTATGATGAAAGCTACCGGACTTAATAAAAGCGAGACGATTTTAAACCCAAGCTATATACTGTCGGATAAAGAAGCCCATGATTTTGAAAGAATGGTATCCTTAAGAGAAAATGGTGTTCCTACTCAATACATAACGGGATTTTGTGAGTTTATGGGCCGCAGTTTTTTTGTTGACGAAAATGTACTTATACCGCGGCCTGATACGGAGGTTCTTGTTGAGACTGTAATTGAAAAGGGAAAGATGGAGGGCTTTAAAAGTGTTCTTGATATTGGTACAGGAAGCGGATGTATAGCTATAAGCCTTTCTCTTTCGGGCTTTGATGTTACGGCGGCAGATATAAGCCAAGGCGCCGTTGATGTTGCGTCAAAAAATGCAAAATATAATAAGACGGAAGTTAAGTTTGTTAAGAGTGATTTATTTTCTGGATTAGAAAAGGATGCTAAATTTGATGCTATAGTGTCGAATCCTCCCTATATACCAACGGACGTTATTGAAACCCTTATGCGTGAGGTAAAAGACCACGAGCCGAAAAGCGCCCTTGACGGCGGAAATGACGGCCTTGATTTTTACAGAAGAATAACGGACATGGCAAGGGAATACCTTAATGACGGAGGCTATGTTTTTTATGAGATAGGATATGACCAAAGCGTTTCTTTGCATAAAATTTTTGAGGGCAATGGATTTGTTGATATAAAAACAGTTAAGGACTATGGCGGAAACGACAGAGTTGTTTTTGGAAAATACAAACGGAGAGGTATTTAATGTTTGACCATATTGATGAACTTGAGAGGACTTATATTGAACTGGAGGATAAGGTTAATGACCCGGACATAATTGCCAATCAGGAAAAATGGCGTAATCTTATGAAGGAGTACAGCTCAATAGGCCCTGTTGTTTTAAAATATAGAGAGTTTAAAGCGGCTTCAGAAAGGTCCGCCGAGGCTTTGGAGCTTTTAAGGGAAAACAGCGACGACGAGTTTAAAGAGCTTTTAAAAGAGGAGTTGGAAGAAAGCAGAGAACTTGTTGAAAAACTTAAGGAAGAGCTTAAAATACTTCTGCTTCCCAAAGACCCAAACGACAGCAAAAACGTTATAATGGAAATTCGTGGTGGCGCAGGAGGCGACGAAGCCGCTATATTTGCCGGCGACTTATTTAGAATGTATAGCCGATATGCTGAAAGAAGGCGCTGGAAAACAGAGATAATGTCTATGAATGAAAGCGACCTTGGTGGATTTAAGGAAATATCTTTTATGATTTCTGGACAGGGAGCATATTCAAGGCTTAAATATGAAAGCGGTGTTCATAGGGTACAAAGAGTGCCGTCAACGGAATCCGGCGGAAGAATACACACCTCGACTGCAACGGTAGCCGTATTGCCGGAGGCCGATAAGGTTGATGTTAACATAGATATGAACGATGTTAGAATTGACGTTTTCAGAGCCTCAGGAAATGGAGGCCAGTGCGTAAACACAACGGATTCCGCCGTAAGGGTTACGCATATTCCCAGTGGTATTGTTGTTTCATGTCAGGACGAGAAAAGTCAGCTTAAGAATAAAGATAAGGCACTTAAAGTGCTTTATGCAAGACTTTATAAGCTTGAGCAGGAAAAGCACGACAGCAGCATATCCGAGCAGAGGCGTTCTCAGGTTGGAACAGGCGACAGAAGCGAGAAAATAAGAACATATAACTTTCCACAGGGCCGTGTTACAGACCATAGGGCGGGACTTACCCTTCATAAAATAGACGCCATTATAGACGGTGATTTGGACGATATAATAGATGTGCTTATAGCTAATGACCAAGCTGATAAGCTGAAGGCTCTTGGAGAGAAATAGTTTTGTGTGCGGAGGTAAATATGACAGACCTTAATGTTACGAAGGAACGTTTTAAGGGCATGATAATAGATAACCTTAGAACCATAACAAGGAAAACGGTTCAAAACGCTACTTCAGAGGATATATATCAGGCGGCGGTTTATGCCGTAAGAGATATAGTTAACGATATATGGATGAAAACCCATGATGAGTATTATGAAAAAGATGTAAAAATGGTGTATTACCTTTC
>CAJFUS010000057.1 GCA_904420235.1 Candidatus Neoanaerotignum tabaqchaliae | reverse complement strand
GAAAAATCCGTTAGAGGCTCGTTGCTTATTTTATTTCCTGATGTAAACGTTATGTTTTCTATATTTATTGATGAAAAAGCGGATACATCAACAGTGCATTTAAGTTCACCGTCGGAATACTCCATTGTATATAGCTTTCCGTTTGAAACAAGCTCAACAACAGTGTCTTGAGAGTACTCTTTAGGCACAACTGTAAACGTTACGGGAACCGTAAGGGTTTCAAGGTCAAGGTCGCCAATGAAAAACTGCTTTGAGCTTATAAGGCTGTTCCCGCTTGTTATAGCCGATTCAACGTTATATGTAATGTTTGATATGCTGTTTTGAATCGAGTCGATGTCAGAGGACATGTGGTCTTCAAATGAATCAATTCTATTTTGAAGTATGTTTATCTCAAAAAGCGATACTACAACAAGAATACAGCTTAGAACGGATATAACAATACTGATGTTTTTCTTCATATAATTCCCCCTTTAAGAATTTCTTTTTTCAAGCTTAATAAGGGCTTTTTTAATTTGCTCGTTTCCACCATAGCCTCCTATAAAACCGTTTGAGTTTATAACCCTGTGGCATGGAACTAAAATCCACAATTTATTGCTTTTGGTAGCTGTGCCAACGGCGCGCGAGGCTTCAGGTTTTCCGGCCAATATGGCTACTTCCTTATAGCTTGCTGTTTTGCCATAGGGAACGTTCATTATTGCCGTCCAAACCCTTTTTTGAAAATCAGTGCCGTCTATGCTAAACTTAAAGCTGAAAGATTTTCTTTTCCCATCAAAATATTCTTCAAGCTGTATTCGGCATTTATTAAGTTCGTCGGGAACAGTATCTGAATCGCTTTCGGGAAGCTCCGTAAGTTTTATGGACGTGACTTTGTCAAAATCACCTTCTATTTTAACAAAGCCGAAAGGCGACTTAAAACAACAGCGGTATTTCATTTTAAACACCTCTTTTGTGCTTAATTTTAGCACAAAATTTGTATAATATCAAATGGTGAAATGAGCTATCATTCAATTATTTCAACAAATTTGCTCAGCAATTCGGGCTCTGATGTGAGGCTGTAATCGCTGCGCTCAAAATATAAATAATTCGCATCGTTTACATCGCTGTTGGCGTATACAACTGCTTTTATCTGAGGATATTCCGGTATAAAATCTTTATAAAAATACTCAATAAATTTTTCAGCTCCTTCGGTTTTATATGTGTGGTCGTTAGAATTGAAATGGCTTACGGCAAACCTTGTTAAAATTATAGGCTTTTCATATTTGAATTTCTCACAGGCATTTTTAAGAGACGAAAGCTGTTCCATGTTATCATAAGGATTTTGAATATAACATATAAATCCTATATAGTCAACATATGTTTTGCCTTGATAAAGATTTGGGTCGGTTTCAGTATCAGGACAAAAGCTCCACACTATTTGGGCATTTGGAGCGTATTTTTTTATAAGTTGGCAGAAAAGAGTGAAATTTTCGGTATACTCTCTGTAATTTTGTATTCCGTAACATGGAAAAATATCTAAAATTATTGGTATGTCAAGTTCTCCGGCAAGTGAGGCGAACTTGGCCATATCCGGAGCTGATGTGCCGTATTTTATGGTTATAAGGGGCGTTTTACCCTCGGAATAGCACTTAAGTACAAATTCCGACGGGAAAGGCGAATATATATCGGTTTCAATAGAATATATTTCTACATTGGGAACTTTGTTTGAAAACGAGGTTATGTTGGCGGAGCTTAAAAAGTTATTTGAGTATAGGCCATATAAAACATCGCCGCTGCTTTTAATTTTTTTAATATCCTCTGAGGCTTCGGCCGTATTTTTAACGGCGTTTGTGAATATGGCAGGCTCTTTAGGCTCTTCCTCGGCCTTTGAACAGCCGGACATAACGGCCGAAAGTAGAATAAAAAGCGTGATTATTTTTTTCATTTAAAATCCCCCTTGTGTTTTTAGTTATATTTTTCTCGTTTAAGCATATATATATACATATGGCCTAACTAAATTTTCGGGGATGAGCATAATGAGAAAAAAGG
>CAJFUS010000056.1 GCA_904420235.1 Candidatus Neoanaerotignum tabaqchaliae | reverse complement strand
TGGAAAAAGGTTCATTTTCGGGCTGTAAAAAAGAGTGTATTGTAAAGTGAAAAACAAAAGGCCGGAATTTTCCGGCCTTTTAAAATTTGATTTTTAGAGCTTTTAATTACCAAAAGAGCATATTTGATATGTGGAATATTTTATTTTAGAAAAATCCATTAAAATTTGCCTAAAATCTGAAAAAAATTAACTATTTGACAGTTAACCGGAACGGCACATTGGCAGCTGTCCATAGGTGGATTTTAGTATTTTTTGTATTAACAACACTTTTTACTTTTCTGCTTTAAATCTGATGAATAACTGCATTATCAGTCGAAAGCTGGTGTTGACAAGTATCTTTCTCCTGTGTCGGGAAGAAGAACAACTATAAGCTTGCCATCGTTTTCCGGCTTTTTGCCTTCCTCAACGGCTGCCCAAAGAGCAGCGCCGGAAGATATTCCGCATAAAATGCCTTCTTTGTAGGCAAGAGTTTTCATCATGTTAAAAGCGTTTTCTGATGTTACTGTTATTACTTCATCATAAATATTTTTGTCAAGGGTTTCGGGAACAAATCCGGCTCCTATGCCCTGTATTTTATGAGGACCGGCTTTTCCTTCCGAAAGAACAGGGGAGTCGGATGGCTCAACGGCCACTATTTTAATTGTGTCCCGCTTTTCCTTAAGATATTTTCCAACGCCGCTTATGGTTCCTCCTGTTCCAACGCCGGCAACAAAAATATCAACATCTCCTTCAGTGTCGTTCCATATTTCCGGACCAGTTGTTTTATAGTGGATTTCCGGGTTTGCCATATTTTTAAATTGGCCCAATGAAATGCTGGGCTTTATTGTTTCCAGAAGCTCGTTGGCCTTTTCAATAGCGCCTTTCATTCCTTTTGAGCCGTCGGTAAGAACAATTTCAGCGCCATAGGCTTTTAAAAGTTTGCGCCGTTCAATACTCATTGTTTCGGGCATTGTTATAATAAGACGGTATCCCTTTTGCGCAGCCAATGCGGCTATTCCAACTCCAGTGTTCCCACTGGTAGCTTCTATTATGGCAACGTCGGGTTTTAAAACGCCTTTTTTTTCGGCATCTTCAATCATAGACTTGGCTATTCTGTCCTTGACACTGCCGGCAGGGTTAAAGTACTCTATTTTAGCAGCTATGGAGCATTTAAGGTTATAAAGTTTTTCTATGTTTTTAAGTTCAACCATAGGGGTGTTTCCCGTAAGTTCCTGTATATTTGCGTATATTCCCATAATAATACCTCCTTAATCCTATGTGATTAATAAGATTATATTTTTATATACATCATTTGTCAATATAATTATTGTTTTGGGATGAAAAAATATACTGTTTTTTAAAAAGTTTAATTACATCAAATTATAGAGCGCCATAAAAATCCGGAGTCATTATTCAGTTGTTGCAAATAGTTTTTAGTCGTGTTTGATTTAGTACATAAATACTATGAATTTTGTTTATAATGTAAAAAAAAGACGGCTGTTTGCCGTCTTTATCTTCAGATATTTATTTTTCAGTTAAATTGTCAGTTTGTGTATCATTAATGTCATTTATAATATCTGCTAATGTAAAGCTGTTCACATAATTGTTAACAGTTTCCTTAAGGCCGTTCCAAAACTTAAGAGTTGAGCAGTTATTGCTTCTTTCGCAGTCTACTTCATCATAGTCAAGACAGGCCACTGGAGCAAGACTGCCTTCCATAACACGCAGTATATCTCCAACAATATATTTATCAGGTGTTTTGGCAAGGCGGTATCCTCCGCCGTTTCCCCTAAGGCTTTTAAGGTATCCGGCTTTGTTAAGCTGCGGTATAATCTGTTCCATATATTTAATTGTTATTCCCTGTCTGGCTGATATATCTTTTAATGGAATATACTCTCCGTTGTTATTAAGCGCCAAGTCAATCATTATTCTAAGGGCATATCTGCCTTTTGTTGAAACCCTCATAAAATCACCTCTGTATTATATTTTACCTATAATCAGATATGATTTCAAGACTTTATTTTGACTTGGAACTTACTTTTCGTAATATTTTATAAGGGCCTGCGTTCCCATGTCGCCTAAACCGTCGTTTTCAAGAGCCTCATACATTTTAAGAACTGTTTCAAGGGCTTCAAGTTTTTCACCGCGGACTTCCGCTTCTGATGAAGCTATTTTCATGTCCTTTATAAAATGCTTTATAAAAAATCCGGGGTCAAAATTGTTGCTTAATATATTTTCTCCGTTGTTTGACATCTGCCAGCTTCCGGCGGCTCCGTTTTTAATACTGTTAAGCATAAGCCTTCTGTCAAGGCCGGCTAAGTCGCCGTATCTTATGGCTTCGCACACTCCTGCTATGGCGCCGGCTATTGCTATTTGATTTGACATTTTGGTATGTTGTCCGCTGCCTGCTTTTCCTTCGTATATTATTGTTGTTCCAAGAGCTTTAAATAGTGGAAGCGCCATTTCAAAAGATTCTTTATCGCCTCCGGCCATAATTGACAAAGTAGCGTTTTCGGCGCCCTTATCTCCTCCCGAAACCGGAGCATCAACAGCATAAAGTCCTTTTTCTGTGGCTAAAGAGTATATTTTTTCAGAAAGTACAGGGCTTGTTGTTGTCATATCAATTATAAGAGCACCTTTTTTTGCGTTTTCTATTATTCCATTGCTGCCAAAATACACTTCTTCTACGTCTTTGGGATATCCTACCATTGTAATAACGGCGTCTTTTTGAGACACACATTCTTTAACGGAAGAACACCATAGGGCGCCTTTTCCTACAACCTCATCAGCCTTGCTTTTTGTTCTTGAGTAAACATAAACATCAAAGCCATTTTTAATAAGGTTATAGGCCATTGATTTTCCCATAACGCCAATTCCTATAAATCCAACACTTTTTATGCCCATAGCTTTCTCCTCCTTAAATTGCTGTTATATATGATATAGAATATAATAAAACGGACCAGTTTTCAAATGAATATTAAAATTAAATATTAAAAGCGGCCCCATAAAGAGGGACCGCCTGAGTTTTTTAAATTTCAGTTGATTCTATGCTTGTAACAATGTTGTTGCTGTTTATCTCTATTGTAATCATTCTTTCGTCTGAAGACTCGTTGTCAACAGCTTTTTCAAGACCTTCTTCATCTTCGCTGTAATATCTTAAATCTATTTTTACATTGCTCTTATACTCATACTCCGTTGTGTTGCCGCTGTTGAATTTAAGTTTTATAATTCTATCATCGGTATCTATGCTTTGAAGGTCGCCTTTAGCCTGAGTTATTTGTCCCTCAATTTTTGTAACATAGTTGTCGTCATCATAGGTTATTGTAACTTCGGCTGTTTTTCTGTCTTCGTCAACAGCCTCAACAAGGTCGTCGTAATCTTTTATTGTTTCCTCGCCGTCGTCAACGTCGACATCAACATCATCGGGGTCGTCAATATAGAACTTAGTGCTTACGCCGCTTAATTTAAGGTCATCATCGGATATGCTTGAGATTTCTCCGTCATCTTCATCATCGCCAGATGAAGAACTGCTTATTATGTATACCCTTGTAACCTCGTCGTCGCTGTTGGTTATAAGACCTATTTTGTCTCCGTCCTCAACCTCATCTTTAAACTCATCATAATCAACAGAGCTTCCGCTTGGTTTAAGATAGAAATTTACATCGTCGCTGTCATCATTTTTGAAATCATAATCATTTGTGTCAGAACTGCTGCTCTTTTTCTCCCTAAGCCTTATATATGAGCTTTTTATAGACTCAAAATATCCTGTTTCGTCGTAATCTTCATCATCACTGTCATCAGTTGTGAGATAGGCTTTTATAACTTCTCCGTCATCATTTAATTTAAGAGTTATCTTATCATCTTCCTCAGCCTCATCCTTAAACGTTGAGTAACTTTCTTTTTCATCGTCTATATAGAATGTTACATTGTCTTTGTCGTCATCTTCGTAATAATATTTCTTGCTGTCAGCACTTTTTGAAGATTTTATTCGTATATACTCGCTTGACATATCATAGAAATAACCGTCTTTTTCATCATCATCTTCATCATCGTCAAGCAGATAAACCTCTATAACCTCGTCGTCACTGTTGAACATAAGACCGATTTTGTCGTCTTCCTCAACCTCGTCCTTAAATTCGTCATAGTCTTTTTCTTTGCTTCCAATGTAAAATGATACGCTGCTTTTGCTCTCGTTTTTAAAGTCATATTCTTTTGAGCTGCTGCTTGTTTTTGACGTTTTTATCTCTATCGAGCTGCTGTTAAGTCTGTCAAGATAACCTTCTTTGTCATAGTCTTTATCATCGTTTTCAGTTGCTTTTACTTCTATAACATATCCATCGTCATCAAGCTGAAGAGTAATGGTATCGCCCGTTTGAACCTTGTTGTTAAATTCAGAATAATCCTTGCTGTCTCCTTCATAATAGAACTTAACATATTTAACATCGTCAAAATCATATGATTTTTTGCTTCCGTCAACTTTTATTGTAATTTCACTTCTTGACATATCCGAAAAGTCGCCTTTAACGCTTGTTTCGGTAGTTTCACTGTCTCCGGAATCTACAGGTTCGGTAACCACAACGCTTTTTATTGTCCCACCTTCGTATGATACAAGTACCTTGTCGCCAACATTTACCTCGGCTAAAGTTATTGTTTTAAGTCCGCTTAAACATGTTGTAGTTGCGCTTCCGGAAAAGGCTTTTGTTTCGGAACCGGTGTCTATATTAAGAACAATATTGCTTCCAACGGCCTCTGCGGTTGTAACAGTTCCTGTTATGGAGCCGCTTTGTGTGCTTGTTCCCGTGTTTGAGCCGCCTGATTTTTTTGAATTAAGGAAGTCATATGTTTTTGATACCACAACGGCCATTTCGGCGCGGTTTATATAGTTTTTAGGATTAAAGTTGTTGTTGTCGTCTCCGGTTATTATGCCAAGCCTGTTTAAAAGGTCTACATATGGCACGGCAACGGAAGCTACGCTTGATGAGTCGTTAAAGCTTAATGTAGCGTTGCTGTTTACATTTTCAATGCTTTTTAATGACCGGCCAACCATAATTGCAACATCCTGTCTTGTGGCGCTTTGCTGAGTTCCGCTTGATGTTATGAAGCCGGGTATATCGGATATGGTTACTATTCCATTTTCAAGGCCGTATGCCACGCACTCATGTGCCCATTCCGGAATTTTGTAACCGTTCATAACAGTTTTATATTTGTCAATAATTCCCTGGTCAACGGAATTTCCCGTATAGTTTTTCATAAGAGCGTATACAAGCTGCATTGTCTCGCAGTAGCTAACTTTGTCTCTTGCCCTAAAGACAAGCTGGCCATCCATATTATAGTCGCCAACCATAAGACCTGCATCGGCAACGGAATTTATATACGTTTTAGCCCCCTCCCATGGAACGTCGTCTATGTCTGTAAAATTAGCAGCGAAAGCAGTTAAAGGCAAACTTCCGGCGGCCATTGACGATGCCATTAAAGCTATAAGCAACCTTTTTAATTTCATTTCCCAATCCTCCTTATTAGGGCGTCAAAATCAATTTATGATAAAAAACGATTGAAAAACTTATATAATGCCCCTTATTATTATACAATAACGCTACCGGTTAGTGTTAATAATTAGGAAATTTTTATATAAAATTAAACAAACTGTAATATATTTGTTATATAACATCGTAAAGCAATATAATATCACACATTATATACGAAATAAAGAGCATTAAGGTTCCCTTGAAGGAGATATTTTAGCTTCAAAATAAAATATGCTACCTTTTCCTAAGTTTGATATAACACCATATTCAAATCCATGAAGCTCAAGAATATTTTTTACTATCGAAAGGCCAAGACCTGTGCCTTTAACTGGAGACTTATGATTTTTGTCAACTTTGTAATACCTGTCCCATATAAATGGCATGTCTTTTTCATCTATGCCGTCTCCTGTGTCAATTATCTCTATTTTTACGAACCCATCTTTAATTGTTTGCCTTATAACAACCTTTTTGTCATTTCCGGTATAATTTATAGCGTTGTTTATAAGATTATATAAAACCTGGGACATTTTAATACTGTCGGCCTCTATAAAGGCCTCATTGTCGTGCTCAAAGGTTATTGCATAGCCGTCGTTTTCTTTAAGAGTGCTGTATCTTGACAAAATATCATTTATGTTTTGTGTAATGGAAAATACGCTTTTGTTAAGAGTTGTAACGCCGCTTTGAAGTTTTGATATATCCAGTATATCGGTTACAAGGTCTGAAAGGCGGCTTGTTTCGTCAATTATTGTTTTAAGATTTTCGGGCGTGTTTTCCCCTGGTATATCTCTCATAAGCTCCGCATAACCTTTTATCATTGTAAGGGGTGTCCTAAGGTCGTGAGATATATTTGCCATAAGCTCGCGGCGCAGCTCTTCGGTTTTTCCAAGCTCTGACGCAGCAAACGACAATGTGTCGTTTAGCTGGTCTATCTCTCTGTAATCGCCTTTTCCGCCAAATCTTACGGAATAATCTCCAGAAGCTAAAAGAAGAGCCTTTTGATTTGTGAGCATAAGGGGCTTTGATATTTTTCTGTATATCAGTATTGCAAGAAGGATTGACAGAACAAGAAGTATGGCGCATATGTAATTTGTTTCTACGTTAAGTATGCTTACAGTAGCTCCAAGTGGCGTAAGTGCTGTGCTTAAAGCTATAACGGCTTCTTTTCCGTCTATTGAAACAGTTTGACTGAAAATTATATTTTGAACGGGCTGATATTTTTTGTCAGATGGTCTCTCGTCTTCGGGCGGACTAAAAGGAAGGCCGTTAGTTCCGTTGTTCATTATTTCTATTCCAGGTATGCTGAAGTTTTTGTGGTCCATGCGGTTTATGTGTTCAACTTGCTGACTGTTCTCAAAATAAAATTTTGTCCCTCCCTCTTCGAGAGTATCGTCATATAAACGTTTTCTTGCTGCGGTGTCCATTTCGCGGATTATACCGAAAGGCATGCCCTCAACATAATAAATCTCGTTTCCCTCACTGTCGAATATCTCAACGCACATGTTGTTCTCACGTGCCAAATATTTTATTTTTTCATCTGTTTCACTGCTTATATTTCCACCGCTTTCAAGCTCGCTGCTTATTAGCTTAGCAGCATCCTTTAAATCCCCCATTTTAATTATCTGGTAAAAACTGTCTATAAAAAAAGTGTGAAATATCAGCATAAGAAGAAATTCAAGAGCCACAAAGCCTGTCATATAAATTATAAGACGCCATTTTATGCTTATTTTCTTAGTCGTCAAATCTGTATCCAACTCCTCTTAAGGTAACTATTTTACCGCTGTATTTTCCAAGACTTTTGCGCAGTATTTTTATATGGGTGTCAAGGGTTCTGTCATCGCCGTAAAAGTCATATCCCCAAACGTCGGTTATTATTTTTTCCCTGCTTAGTGCTATGTTTTTGTTCTTTACCATATAAAAAAGTAATTCATACTCTTTTGGCGACATGTCTGTTTTTTGGCCGTCTATGTAAACTATCCTTCCGGTAAAATCAACTTTTATGCCTTCATTTTCATAAATTTCCCTTTTATCCGGCGTACTTTTTAAACTTCTTTTAAGTACCGCCGCAACTCTCATCATAAGCTCTTTTGGAGAAAAGGGCTTTACAACATAGTCGTCAACACCTGTCTCAAAACCGTGAATTCGGTCGTATTCCTCGCCCCTTGCTGAAAGCATTATAACTGGTATGTCCTTATGCTTTTTTATCTCTCGGCAGGCCGAAAAGCCATCAAGCTCGGGCATCATTATGTCCATTATTATTATGTCATAGTCGTTTTGACGGCAAAGGCTGACCGCTTCCATGCCGTTTTTAGCCTCATAAATGTCATATCCCTCAAAACGTGCGTATTTAACTATAAGCTGTCTTATATTTTCCTCATCATCAACAACAAGTATTTTGCTCATAAAAACACCTCCGTAAGCTGATAAAACAAGTATAAAGCATTTTTGTGAAAATAGCATGAACTTTATAAATAAAACCTTTAATTTTGAATTAATCTTTGTGAAGCCCTCTTGAGACTTATAGGCAGATATTGTAGAATGAATTATATAATATTTGCATGGGAGTGAGAATATGATTATAAAATATATTAAGATTGTGGCATTTTCGGCTGTTATGGTTTTTTTAATGTCTTTTACGGCCTGCGCCGCAGAGGGTGAGGAAGAAGATTTGTATAAATACAGCATTGATGTTAACTGCACCTTAAATCAGGTTGTTGTGTATGAAAAAGACGAAAATGGTCAATACACAAAGCCTTATAAAACCTTTGTTTGTTCAACAGGAGAGGATACTCCAGACGGAACGTTTAACACAACGGACAAATACGATTGGCGGGCATTGTTTGGAGATGTTTATGGACAGTACGCAACAAGAATAACGGGACACATACTTTTCCATTCTGTGCCATATACCGAAACGGATAAGAGTACTCTTGAATATGAGGAGTATAATAAATTGGGAACATCAGCCTCAATGGGCTGCATAAGGCTTACTGTTGAGGACGCAAAATGGATATATGACAACTGCCCGTCGGGAACTCAGGTGCGTATATTCAGAAGCGATGAGGAAATGCCTTTTGATAAACCGAAAGCCGTAAAAATAGATGTAAATGATACGCTTAGGCGCGGTTGGGATCCAACAGACCCTGATGAAGCAAATCCTTGGAACACGATAAATGAAAAATAAAAATGGAAGGCTTATAGAGCCTTCCATTTTTTTAATATTTTTTATTGATTTTATTATTCTTCAGATTCCTCAGGAGTAATTATAACAACGCAGCGGGCTTTTTTAACAACGTTGGCTGTTACTGAGCCTATT
>CAJFUS010000055.1 GCA_904420235.1 Candidatus Neoanaerotignum tabaqchaliae | reverse complement strand
TTCATTTTCCAAACAACTCCCTTTTATTATTTATTTTAATTATTCAATATTTAGAATTTTGTTCATTAATATAAAAGCATCGTGAATCCCGCTTAATATTCTAATTTAAGCAGCCTAATTTTCAACAGAAACAAATAATTTCTAATTTATATTGCTTTATAAAATAGGCATTAAATCACAAATAAAAATTATATATATTTCATTATCGCAAATCTTAAAACTCACTAAAGCATAAAACTCCAAAAATCTGTTTTAACAACATAAAAATCAAATTCGTTTTTGTAGGTTTGGAACAAACCTTTTCAATGTTTTCACTCTATGGTGTATCCGCCCTTTACTATGAACCATGCCTCCGAAGACGTAACCTTAGCTCCCCTTCCGTCATCTCTGGATACTATTATAAGATGATTAGGAGAAATTTCAGAGCCGTTAAAGTACTCCGTTCCTGACGTAACGTCAATAACACCATTTTCTCCCTCACAGTAAGATACAGCCGAACCGCTTCTTAAAATTATCTCGGCTCCCTCTCCCCCTTTAAGTACCTGCCCTGAAAATACCTGAACAGGTTGGAAAGCCTGACTGCTTCCACTTGTGTCAGAAAGAGTTCCGTTCCCTAAAGAGCCGTTAATAGCTGAAAGTATGTTTGACACAGCCGTGTCAACATAGCTTTTCGTAACAAGCGGGTCATCACTTGTGCCGGCTGACGAAGCCGAAACCGTATATGACAATGCGCCTATTACGGCACACGACAACGCAGCGGACAAAACTATCTTTATTTTACGCATTTAACATACCTCCGAAAGCGTTAATTACAGCAACACAACATATAGTTTAACACATAAACCGCCTGTTTTGTTTGAATTCATACTTTATTCACAATACTGTAAATAAAGCGTAACTTTGTGGTCATAAAAAACGTCCTATTAACATCCCTTTATATGGGCTGTTAAAAACATATTTAACTACAAAAATAATTCAAAAATTCAACAAAAAATTCAGTTACGTCATATCATGAATAACTAAAAGCCAATTGATAAAACTTAATCAAAAATTATTCAAGTTTTGTAATCTCAAAATCTGTTTTTATGCCAATTCATAAATATACAAAAACAATTTCATAAACTATTATCGCTAAAGCTAAAAATAATTTTAACGCCAATCCACACAAATCATAATTTTCTCTAACAGTTTTATAAACCAAAGCTGTATACCAAAATATATTTACGAATAAAATTCTCATAAAGTTCCTATTTAGCATAAAAACCGCATAAATTACCGGCGTTTTCTGATTTCTATACAAAACACGCCGGAATTGTTTCTTATTTTATAAAAATTATTTTTTGATAAAGCCGGATTTCGTTATTTTAATTAATACAAATACACAATGTAAAACTAAAGAGACCATAAATATAATTCTACTTTTAACTTAATTAATCAAAAAATCTTCTAACAGCAGCACCGCCAAGGTAGTTAAAAAGCTGCCCCTGATAAAATCTATTTTCCCGCATTTTGTTTTCTATGTAGTCCCTTATATACCATGAACTTCTGTTCCAGTTGGCAAAAACAACACCCTCCTCAGGTGCTCTTGACACAATTCTTTCTACATAAGCTTTTGGTGTAAGGTGTCTCAAAAATTCCGTCACTCTTTGGGAATATTCTTCAAGAGAACATACTTCAAAAAGCCCATTTTTATACTCTTCGGCCATTTCAGTACCTTCCGGTATATATAGAGAATGAAGCTTAACAAAATCCACATTAAGAACAGAAAGTATTTTAGCTGCTTCAACAGCATCAGTTATATTATCCCATGGTAGATTTAATATCATATGAGCACATAAATTAAATCCGGCATTTTTTATAATTCCTGCTGCTTCAATGAACTCAGCCAATGTATGTCCTCTGTTTATTTTATTAAGTGTATGAGGATTAACACTTTGAAGTCCAAGTTCAACTGTAATCTCAACACCAAAAATTGATGAAATTTCTTCCATAACATCAATATATTCTTTCCGGATACAATCCGGCCTTGTTGATACAGAAACTTCAACTATGCTTTCTTGGCATGCTTCTAACATATATTTTCTAAATTGGTCAACCGGAAGAAAAGTGTTTGTAAAGTTCTGAAAATAGGCGATAAATTTTTCAGCTTTATATTTTTTCCCTATGTATTCCATATTTACTTTAATCTGCTCACGCACAGAAAAAACGCCGGATAAATTATCAAATCCGGCGCCTTTTTCATCGCAGTAAGTACAGCCTTTTAAACCATTTCCCCTGTTGGGGCATGAAACCGGAATACTAACAGGAAGCTTGTACACCTTACAGCCATAGTGGCTTTTTAGGTATGTAGAATACCTGTTGTATATATCCGTCATATTATATATTTTTTCACATCCTCGGGAAGATTTTCTTTTTTAGAACTTATTATGAATGTAAAATCAACACTGCATTCGGAAGAAAGCTTTTCTATCTCATTAATAAAAGCTAAAATATCATCGTTTGTAAGGTTCTCAACTATGTTATGAAGGCCGTCGATATAAATTTGTTCTATATCGCTGTCCTGAGAAAGTATTCCGCATATAAATCCGAACAATATTCTTTGGTCATCCATTTTAAGATTTGTTTTAACAAAACGTATATTGTAGTGCAGGTCATACATATGCCTGCTGTCGTCATCTATAAACACCACGTGTCCGTTTGATGTTTTTCCGGCCTCATTAGCCATGTCAATAAGTCTTTTTGTCTTACCTTCGCCTTTTTCACCTGCAAGAATCTGTATCATAATAAACTCCCCCTTATCTTGGATATGGTTATTATACAGCGAAAAGCCATTTTTTATATAAAAATATTTTTTGGCTTTATATATTTATTCTACAAAGGGTTCGCAAATCCTCCCAAAACGCTTAATTTTTTTATTATTTTTATTTAACGCTTAATAATTTTTATTAAATTAGTGCAATTTAAATTTCTGTTGACTCATTTGGGGATATGAATCTATTATATATGTATTTAAATATTAAGCATATAATTTTATTACATTAAAAACTGGAGGAATTTTTATGGAAAGCAATGAAAGGCTAAAAATTATAAACCACATAGGCAAAATGACCATAATAGCCAACGTTGTTTTGTGCGCAGCTAAGCTTTTAGCGGGTATTTTGGCAAACAGCGGCGCTATGTTTGCCGATGCTATACACACTCTTTCAGACGTAATAACAACGGTTATAGTTATGGTTGGAGCTAAATTTGCATCAAAGCCCGATGATGACGACCACCCTTACGGCCATGAAAGAATTGAGGCTATAGTTTCTATTTTCATGGCAATAGCTCTTATAGCCGTGGCTGTTGGCATAGGATA
>CAJFUS010000054.1 GCA_904420235.1 Candidatus Neoanaerotignum tabaqchaliae | reverse complement strand
TTATGGCTAATTCAGATGGCGTTCTGGTGCAGTCTGTTGCCAGAGCCTTAGAGATTTTAGAGCTTTTTAGGCAAAGAAAAGAGCTTGGAATATCTGAAATAAGTTCCGCTATGGGCCTTAGCAAAAGCACTGTTTATGGCTTAGTAAACACTCTTGTTACATTCGGATATTTAGAGCAGATTTCAGAAAACAGAAAATATAAATTGGGCATACATCTTTTTGAACTGGGCAGCGCCGTTGTTGAAAGGCTTGATTTACGCCAAGAGGCACGAAGATATTGCGAGGAACTTTCAAAAAGATACGGTCAAACGGTACATCTTGCCACTCATTGGGAAGGGGAAGTAATTTATGTTGATAAGTTTGATATGCCGGATTTTATAATTACATATTCTCAGGCTGGAAAACGGGCGCCTATGAGCTGCACAGGCGTTGGAAAAGCAATGCTGGCCTTTTTGCCGATGGATTACATAAAAAAATATGTATTGTCCAAGGCTTTGCCAATTAAAACTGAAAAAACAATTAAAAACGCTGACGAACTTTTAAAGGAACTTGAAAAAATAAGGCAGTTTGGGTATGCCATTGATGACGAGGAAATTGAAATTGGTCTTAGATGTGTGGCAGCTCCGATTTTTAATAGTAAGGGTCAGGTTGAGGCTGCCATAAGTCTTTCTGGAATGTCAACCAAAATGACAGGCGATGTTATGAAAGCTGCTACTTATGATATTGTTAACTGCGCTAAGTCAATTTCGGCAAGACTTGGCTGTTTAAATATTAATTTATAATAGATATTAAGGAGGAAAAAACATGGGAGAAAAAATAAAAGTGGGCATCATCGGACCCGGAAATATCGGAACCGATTTGATGTATAAAGTAATGCGAAGCAAAAATTTGCAGATGGATTTTATGACTGGTATTGTTGAAAGCGAAGGCCTTAAAAGAGCCGCTGGACTTGGTTTTAAAACATCGACAGAAGGTGTGAAGGCCATAGCCGCCGACCCGGAAGTTAAAATAGTTTTTGACGCAACAATGGCTTCAGCTCATTTGGAAAACGCTCCTGTGCTTAAGGCCGCCGGAAAAATAGCCATTGACATGACTCCGGCCGCTGTGGGACCTTATGTTGTTCCTTGTGTTAACCTTGACCATCTTCAAAACGTGGACAATTTTAATATGGTAACTTGCGGTGGCCAGGCTACAATACCTATTGTTCACGCAATTAACCAAGTTGCCGATGTAGAGTATGCAGAGATTGTAGCAAGTTTATCATCAAAAAGCGCCGGACCTGGAACAAGAGCAAGCATTGACGAGTTTACACAAACAACCCGCAAGGGTCTTGAAATTGTAGGCGGCGCCGACAGAGGCAAAGCTATAATTATATTAAATCCGGCAGAGCCTCCTGTTATGATGTGCAACACCATATATACTCTTGTTAAAAATCCTGATGAAAAGGCTATTATTGATGCAGTTGAAAAACGTGTGGCTGAGGTTCAGAAATATACTCCTGGATATCAGCTTAGGGTTCCGCCTATTGTTGAGGGAAATAAGGTTACGGTTATTGTTCAGGTTGAGGGAGCCGGTGACTTCCTTCCGAAGTATTCGGGCAATCTTGACATAATTAACTCGGCGGCTGTTGCCGTTGCCGAAAAATTGGCGGAGAAAATGCTGAATAAATAAGGAGGGGCCAAAATGGATAAAAAAAGAATACATATTGTAGATACAACGCTTCGTGACGGAAGTCATGCAGTAAGCCACAGCTTTTCACCAGAGCAGGTGAGGGCGGTTGCCGGAGGACTTGATAAGGTTGGAGTTGATATAATTGAGTGTGCCCATGGCGATGGAATAACTGGCTCAACATTTAATTATGGATTCTCAAAATACCCTGAAATGGAGCTTATTAAAGCCGCCAGCGAGGTTATAAAAAACGCAAAGCAGTGCATTTTACTTCTTCCTGGCATAGGAACCATTGAGGATTTGGAAGAGGCTTATGAAAACGGCGCCAGAGTTGTTCGTGTTGCTACTCACTGCACAGAAGCCGATGTTGGAATACAGCACATTCAAGCAGCTAAAAAAATGGGTATGATGGCTGTTGGATTTTTAATGATGGTTCACATGGCGTCGCCTGAAAAACTGCTTGAACAGGCTAAAATTTTCGAGGCCGCCGGAGCCGATTATATTAACTTAGCCGATTCCGCCGGATACCTTCTTCCAAATGATGTGACTGAAAGAGTTCAGGCTCTTGTTAATGGGCTTTCAATACCGGTTGGTTTCCATGCTCACAATAATTTAGGACTTGCGGTAGCCAACTCAATAGCCGCCATAGAGGCCGGAGCCGAGTATATTGACGCCACATGCAGAGGTCTTGGGGCTGGAGCGGGAAACACTCAGCTTGAGGTTTTGGCTGCTGTTCTTGACAGAATGGGATATGACACCGGACTTGATTTATACGGCGTAATGGACGTTGCCGAAGATGTTGTTGAGCCTTTGATGCACCGTCCGCAGGTAATTCGCACTGCGCCTTTAATGTTGGGATATGCTGGTGTATACTCAAGTTTCCTGCTTCACACATACAGAGCTGCTGAGAAATTTAACCTTAATCCAAGAGATATTTTGGTAGAACTTGGAAGAAGACGTATGGTAGGCGGACAGGAAGATATGATTGTTGACGTGGCATATCAAATGTCTTTGGAAAAGAAAAAGAGCTGATTTAAATTTACAGTATGAAATGAATAATTAAAGTTTACTCCTCTGCTATGGTTTTTTATGTGGCAGAGGAGTTTTTTAGCCGTTAAATAAGCGACATCTCAGTTGCAATAATTAAGTTATACGATTTTATTATATTAATTTTGTTTCGCAAAATTTTTTTGTGTAAATTAATTGATAATGTGCA
This sequence comes from Candidatus Neoanaerotignum tabaqchaliae, assembly GCA_904420235.1. Classification (GTDB taxonomy): domain Bacteria; phylum Bacillota; class Clostridia; order Lachnospirales; family Anaerotignaceae; genus Neoanaerotignum_A; species Neoanaerotignum_A tabaqchaliae. The sequence continues at coordinate 7,521 of CAJFUS010000054.1, read as the reverse complement.
GGAATGCTGGATAAAAGATGTTTATATGTTTTAAATGAAGTTAAAGAATAATTTCTACAATATTATTTGTATTAAAATGTGTTTTTTAATGCAGTTTATTATCAATAATGAGTAAAATTTGCATATATATTGAAACTGTTGTATAATAAATTATATAGTTTTATGTGTTTTATTATTAAAAATGAGTGTGATTTAAGGGCTGTACAATGCAATGATATATTGGAGTGAAATATCTAAGCATAACAGAGATATGTATAAATGAGTAACTATTAAAAATTTTAACTTTTTTATTAAGGGGCGGAAGCAGTTATTGTTTTATAAAAAAAGTGGGAGGTGAAGCGATGCAGCCACATTCTTCTCAAATTAATTTATCTACCCATTTGTATATTCTTTTTGGGTTAATTGCAGTTGAATTGTTAATGTCGTTTTCTTTTTTGGGATATGTTCATACATCTACCTTATCTATTACGTTTGCTTTTATTCCCGTTATGATTGCAGGGTGTATACTTAAACCGACAGATTCAACAATTCTTGGCATAGTGTTTGGTCTTGCCAGCATGTGGAAAGCTTCGGCCTCTTATGTATCGGCTGACGACAAAATATTTTCGCCTTTTTTAAGTGGCAGCCCTTTAAGCAGCTTATTATTAAGTGTTGGGTCTAGGGCGCTTTTTGGACTTATAATGGGGATTTTGTATCTTTTGGCAAAACGTGCTGACAGTCATAAAATATTTTGGATTGTTGTTGTTTCTTTGTTTGGAAAAAATATTCATTCCGTACTTGTTTATGGTGTAATGGATATTTTGTTTCCAGAGTTAGGCTATGGAATTACAAATGTATTTCAGGAATTTTTATCGTGGAACAATTTGCTTACTATACTTATAACTTCTTTATTAGTATTTATATGCTGGAAAATTTGTAATTCTACCTTTTCTCAGCGCTATCAACAGCACGAAGTTATTACAAACAGCATGAATTTAACAAAACGGCGAAATCATTTTGCGTTTTTAACGGCGGTTATGATTCTTATGCTTTTATTTTCCGGAGCAGTTGCCTATTATTTTGTAAACCGCATGAACTATATGCTTGGAGCGCATGGTATTACTCTGCCGGAAGGTACATATTATGATATGCTGCATTTACAAATCCAGTTTTTACTGGGAATATTCTCTCTTTCGTTTTTAATAGCCTTAATTTTTATATTTAGCCGTAAACACGCGGCATATCGTAATTTTGAGGCTAATACTGATGTTTTGACAAATCTGCTTAATCGAAGGGGATTTTTTCATATTTTCAGCAATTTTTTGAAAAATTTGGATTTTTCAAAAAATAACACACGCTATTTTATTATTCTTGATGTTGATTGGTTCAAAAATATAAATGACCGTTATGGCCACCAAACAGGGGACAGGGTTTTGCATGATATTGCAGTATGTATTAGAGATTCATTTGGAGAGATAGGTAGTGTAGGCAGACTTGGGGGCGACGAATTTGTTATTTTCATTCACGATATAATTACAAAAGAAGAATTGGAAACCATTCTGCGGCATTTTATGCATGAGGTTCACAGTATATATTGTGAAGAAGAAAAAATATCTTGCAGCATAGGGATTGTTTCATTTACGGAGCCAAAACAGGAAAGTCTACTGTATCAAAGGGCTGACGAAGCCTTGTATGCGGCAAAAAAACAAGGACGAGATAAATATATGATTGTATCAGTTTAGTATTTTTATTAAAAAACGACTGTTTAAAATTTATAAACGGCCGCTTGGTATGCTTTTAAAGCTATACTAAGCAGCCGTTTAATTTATTTTTTGTAACTTAACGCAAATAAGATGTTGCTGCAATTATGTTTTTTCTTAAAGAACAAGGCTCTTTTTGCGGAAACGGTTAAAAACAAAATATATTAATTGAATTTTATTTTTGAATTTTTACTGTGGCAATATATTGGGAAATTTCAAAACAATATTGATATTTATTTTAAACTCGAAATTTGTTTGTTAGAGATTTTCCATTGTTTTTCAAGATATTCTTCTGGCCTGCTATTTGGGTGGGAGTGTAACCATGCAGAAAGTTTGTGAATACTAACTGACACTATTCTACCATCTAACAGTTCAAATATACCGATTTTTTCAGAACTTACATGAACTTGTGAAAAAGAACATTGATTTAATGGAATGCTCCAAAATAATTTGAGAAAGGGATAGTTTTCGCAAAGAAGGCTGCTTTTGTATTTCTGGCTTTTGTGGCAGCAGTTTGGACATGTATCGGGATTTACTTTAATTCGATTAGCAATACTCATTTGATAAGTTCTGCCGCAGCTTCGACAAATCCAATAGAATTTATAAAGGCTGTTTGAGTGAAACATACTTGGAGTTAAAGTACCGTTTTTAATAGGGTGCCAGTCTGCGGCCAGCAAAGGATAATGTTTTTCAAAACTGTCTTCAATTTCGTTAAAGATATATTGCTGCAAAATAAGAAGTTGGTCTCGCATAATATCAATATTTGGATAATAATCACGTTCTGGGAACAATGTACGCAGTAGTTTGTAAATTAAGTCGTTATATTTACAGCAGATTTTTTCTGTTAAAGAAAAGACCGGTGCATAAAATATCCTAATCAGTGGATGCTCTTGAATAGGCAGTGTTGTACCTTCTTCCTGTATGATATATACACGGTAATACTGAATTAATTTATACACTTTTTTAAGGTCAGCAGCAGGACGTCTGCCATTGACAGTAGTGTGATAATATAAACTGTTAAATTCAACAATTGATTTGCAGGATGGAAGAAGAATGTCAACTTCTTTTCTGGTAAAGGGTTCTGTTTGACAACTTTGCAGTTTTGCATCGCATTTTTGTAAATAGAAACGCACAGCTTGTTCAGCAAAAGAAGTTTTGCCGCGTTTAGCGCATTTGGGACATCCTCGGTTTAAAAATGTGCGGTTTGAAAGTCGAGATTGATAGTGATGTCCATAAGGACATATAAACCAAAGTTTTTCTTTATAAGATGGGAGAACATTTTCACCAGTGATGCATTTATTGCGTTGGTCATCTAATTCTTCAGCAATTTTGGGATAGAGAGCTTTTAAACAATTGAAATGCGTTACTTTTTGTTGTTTTCCGTCACCGCAGCGGGGCATCTAAATATTCCACGACGGTATGTTATGCGGACAGGTTCAGGAAAAGCATAATGACAATCTGGGCATTTTAAGTAAACTTTTTTATGTGTGGAAGGAAGATACTCTTCAGGCATATGTGAATTACGTTTATAATCCCACCAATTGGGAATTTTTGGCAGTTCTGTTAATAGATTATATAGATGTGAAGGACGTTCTCCTTTACAGTATGGACAAAATGTAACTTCTGGCTGTTTTTTGATAACATTGTAACTTCCTGCTCTAAATTGATTGAGCTTATTTGGTTTCTGCTCCCAAGAAATGCCACAGACCGGACAGCGAAACTGATATTTTTTTGGTGAGGAAAAAGCAATTTCAGACGGAGAAAGTGGATTTTTTTCACAGTCATAAAGTGATAAAAGTTGTGGTTTTTGTTCTCTTTTGCACCACTCAAGTAGAGAAAGTGCACCTTTTTTCATGATTAATACCTCCAAATGTAATATTGTGTTTATGTATATTTGGTTGAAACTTTACATCTGTTTTTGCAAAGCCATAAATAATGAAAAAGCTACATTTTAGGCCAATTAATAAGACTAAAATGTAGCTTTCATTTTTGGCGGAGACGGTGGGATTCGAACCCACGTGCCCGTGAGGGCAAACTGATTTCGAGTCAGCCCCGTTATGACCGCTTCGATACGTCTCCAAGTTATTGACAGCCAGTTTTAAGAGCCAGCTTTTAAAACGCTAATATATCTTAACAGAATTTTGGAAATAATTCAATAATAAATTTGCAAATATATAAGATTTTTATTATTATTTAAACAATGTATGAATTTTTGATATAATATATAGGCTTATGAGGAAAATATGTTATAATCGTAAAATAAGAATTTGATTAAATTAGGCGGGTATTTAAATGAATGACAAAGTTTTAAAAACTCTTGAATATAACAAAATAATAGAAAAACTTGTTGGGTTTGCCATATCGCCAATGGGCAAAGAGCTGGCCGCAAATCTTAGGCCATATTCTGTTTTAAGCGATATTGAGCTTGGCCAAAAAGAGACGTCGGAAGCCGAGGCAATGATAATGCGCAAAGGAGCTATACCGCTTGGTGGCATTAAAGAAATACGCCCTCAGATAAAACGTGTTTCTATGGGCGGAAGCCTTGGCATAGGTGAGCTGCTTAACATGGGAAGCTTTTTGTATGTGTGTCGAAAGATTAAAAATTACTCGGTTAACGAAAACAAAGCCGAGTTTTATGAAGTTGTTGGTGAACTGTTTGACATGGTTCAGGAACTTCCTCGCCTTGAGAGCGAAATAAACAGAGCAATAATATCCGAAAATGAGGTATCGGACGACGCATCACAAGGCCTTAAAAGCGTGCGCAGAGAAATAGCCGTTTCAAACGACAGAATAAGAGAGCATCTTAACGGTATTATAAATTCTCCCACATACAGAAACATGCTTCAGGACTATGTAATAACCATAAGAAATGACAGATATTGTGTTCCCGTAAAAAGTGAATATAGAAATAGTTTCAGCGGAATGGTGCATGACCAGTCAAATACCGGCTCAACACTTTTTATTGAGCCTTTAAGTGTTGTTCAGCTTAACAACAAGATAAAAGAGCTTCAAATTAAAGAAAAAGAAGAAATAGAAAAGATACTGCAAAAGCTGTCGGAAAGTGTTTTTGAAAACATTGACGCTATATCGTCAAATCTTGAGATTATTACAAGACTTGATTTCATATTCGCCAAAGGCGCTCTTTCAATATCTATGAAAGGTACAGAGGCCGTATTTAACAACAGAGGATATATAAATATTAAAAAAGGCAGGCATCCACTTTTAAACAAGGAATCTGTTGTGCCTATTGACATCTATATAGGAAAAGACTTTACAACGCTTCTTATAACAGGGCCGAATACTGGAGGAAAAACTGTGGCCCTTAAAACTTTGGGGCTTTTTCAGCTTATGGGACAATCGGGCCTTCACATACCAGCCTTTGACAACTCGGAATTGGCGGTTTTTGACGAGATTTTTGCAGATATAGGCGATGAGCAAAGTATTGAACAGAATTTAAGCACTTTTTCAGCTCACATGCGAAATACTGTATCTATACTTGAGAATGTTACAGATAACTCACTTGTGCTTTTTGATGAGCTTGGGGCCGGAACGGACCCCGTTGAGGGAGCCGCTCTTGCCATGAGCATAATACAAAGTCTTAAAAAGCGGAACATACGCACGGCCGTTACAACCCATTACAGCGAGCTTAAGGTTTATGCCATATCAACCGAAGGCGTTGAAAACGCCAGCTGTGAGTTTGACGTTGAATCTTTAAGGCCAACATATCGTCTGCTTATAGGTATACCAGGTAAAAGCAACGCTTTTGCCATATCCAAAAGGCTGGGCCTTAGAGATGACATAATAGAAGGAGCTAGGGAGTTTATCGGACGTGAGGACGCTAAGTTTGAAGACGTTATAACCGACCTTGAGATAAGCCGAAAATCAGTTATACTTGAGCAGGAAAGGGCCGAAGAATATCGTATTGAAGCGGAGAAGCTTAAAAAAGAGGTTGAGAACCTTAAGGAAAGAACACGTCAGCAGAAAGAAAAGATATTATCCGGCGCAAGGGAAGAAGCACGTCTTATTTATCAAAGGGCTAAAGAGGAAGCTGACAGTATCATAAAGGAAATGAATCGTGAGGCTAAGGCCAAGGCCAACCGCGACAAGATGAACGACAGCCGCCGTAAAATTAAAGACAGGCTTTCAAACATAGACAGCGAAGTTAGCAAAATGGCAGCAAGAAAAAGAAAACAACATAAACCCTTGGAAAGTGTATCGCCTGGCGACAGCGTTTATATAATATCCTTTGACCAGCATGGAGTTGTGGTTTCGCCGCCGGACAGCGGGAAAAACGTCACAGTTCAAATGGGCATGATGAAAATTCAAGTGCCCTTAAGCGAGCTTGTGCTTGACGAGTACTCTCCAAGAGAGGACGTTAAAAATGCGGCTAAAAGCAGCGGAAAAACAGCCCGCAGAGTATCGGGCGGAAAGGCTATGACTGTAAGCCCTGAGATAGACTGCCGCGGACAGAACGTGGAAGAAGGCATTGGCAACATAGACAAATATATTGACGACGCTTTTCTTGCTGGACTTAAGCAGGTTACTATAATACATGGAAAAGGCACCGGCGTTTTAAGAGCCGCCGTGCAGAAATATTTGGCAGGAAACCCCCATGTTAAATCATATCGTTATGGAAGATTTGGAGAAGGCGAAATGGGCGTTACAGTAGTTGAGCTTAAATAAGTTTAATTGAGGAGGTTGATAGAATGTCCGCTAAAACAAAAATACTTATAGTTGATGATGACGAGCATATATCCGAGCTCATATCTCTTTATCTTATAAGAGACGGCTATGACACAAGAGAGGTTCACGACGGCAAAAGCGCCGTTGAAGAATTTAAAAGCTATAATCCAGATTTAATAATGCTGGATATAATGCTTCCGGCGATGGACGGATATGAGGTGTGCAAGGAAATTAGAAAAACCAGCAATGTACCCATAATAATGCTTACGGCAAAAGGCGATACCATAGACAAGGTTTTAGGTCTTGAGCTTGGAGCTGATGACTATATTGTTAAGCCTTTTGAGCCGAAGGAAATGACAGCAAGGGTTAAGGCTGTTTTAAGACGTTTTGAAACAGGAAAGTCAAAGGAAAGCTCTAAGATATTAACATTTGATAATCTTGAGATAAACACTGAAAATTATACTGTAAAATATCACGGGGAGCCATTAAACTTCCCGCCAAAAGAATTTGAGCTTTTATGCTTTTTAGCTAAAAGTCCAAATCAGGTGTTTACAAGGGACCAGCTTCTTGATAAAATCTGGGGATATGAATACATAGGGGATACAAGGACGGTAGACGTGCACATTAAAAGAATAAGGGAAAAATTTGACAAAAAAGATAACTGGTCTGTTAAAACTGTATGGGGTGTAGGATATAAATTTGAAATGGAGTAATAGCTTATGTTCAAATATACCATACTAAAAAAACAGATGTTCCTTTATATGAGTATAATAATGATACTTTTTGGAATTTTTGGTTCTGGAATTTCCGTCATATATACAAGGCACTATATGAGTGAGCAGGAGAAGCAGCTCATACTTCAAGGTGAAAGATTCAAGGAGTCTATTGTAAGCCTTTATTACAGCGGGGACATAGACACATCAAGCCTTGGTTTTGAGTTTCAGGTGATGAAAAAATATATGGGCATAAGCCTGTTTTTCATGAACAGCCAAGGACAGATAAGCTTTGCATCATCGGACGTTAATCAAAAATGGATAGGCCAAACAATAACCGATGAAGCGATTAACATAGTTTTAAGCGGGAAAATAGCCACTGTTGA
>CAJFUS010000053.1 GCA_904420235.1 Candidatus Neoanaerotignum tabaqchaliae | reverse complement strand
GCAAAAATTAATTCAGGCCCTTTAAAAAGCCCCGCTTTAAATGCGGGGCATAAAAAACTAAATTTAAAATTTTGCGCTTAACATACTTTAAATTTATTGCTGCTCATCATCTAAAAACCTGAATGATTCTTTAACTTCTGAAATCTGTTTTGGCAGCTTGTTCAGCTCCTCATAATCAACAGTGCCCTCTGCGTATGGATTTGACTGAAGGGTATTAATAATAACAACTCTTCCGTCCTTTGAAACACCAAGCTCATCTCCAAGAGGTCCGCCCTCGCCCTGAACGTTTTTCCAAACAGCCTCGCTCATTTCCTCGAAAGACATTATATGAGCCTCGCCTGTTTCGCCCATATAGTATACCGAAACAGTGGTTATTGTCTCTCCATAGGCCTCTCTTTCACTCACTTCAGCTCTGAGCTTTCCCTCAAGCTCCGACGGTATGTCAACAGCAAAGCCAAGCTCTTCATTGGAGTATGTAATAATGCCGTTTTCATCTTCCGAAACAGACGATATGGCTGAAGTGTCCGCAGAACCTGCTGACTCAGTTCCTCCAACATAACATCCTCCTAAAACAACCGACATTCCAATGGCCAAACATGGGATAAATAAAGCTTTCTTTTTTCTCATATTAACCCTCTCCTTTAACATGATGATGTTAAATAAAACTAACAATGCTGAATTTTTATGCCAGCTATTTTATATAAGGCCAATACGACTCATTATATCTTTTAACTTTTTCTCTTGAACGCTGTTTAAAGTTGTAAACGGCGGCTTTACATATTCGCTTATCTCAACACCAAGTATATTTAAGGCCCTTTTAACAGCCGGTATATAAGGCGAGCTTACGCCGCATATCTCCATAGCTATGTTAACCTTTTGGCTTATGCGTGAAACCTCGGCGTAATCCCCATTGTTGGCCGCCTCAGCCCATTTTGAGAAAACCTCCGGCATAATGTTGGACAATCCTCCTATGCACCCGTTTCCTCCGGCGTGGGCCACAAATGGGAACGTGTCGTCAAAGCCTCCATATACCTGAAAGTCAGGAAACTGTGGCCTTACGGTATTAATAATGCTTCTTATATGCGAAACCATAGGCACAGTATCTTTTATTCCAACTATGTTTTTATGCTTTTTGACAAGATTAAGAACAGTTTGTGCGCTTATGGAGTGGCCTGTTATATCTGGATAGTTATAAAGGAATATATCCCCTTTTATACCTTCGGCCACAATGTCGTAATAACGCTCAATACTCTCGTCCGGAAGCTGGAAATAATATGGAGATATAATCATAACTCCATCGGCGCCCTTTTCTATGGCATAGTTTCCAAGCTCTATTGTTTCCTCCGCAATCATACGGCTTGTGCCGATATAAAGCTCTGTTCTTCCAGCGCAGCAGGCTGCTGATATGTCAATAAGCTCTTTAATTTGCTCCATTGTCATGGCAAAAAACTCTCCGGTGCTTCCCATAACAACAATTCCGTCAACTCCGCCATCTATAAGCCGGTTATATATTTTTTTGTTGCCTTCCGCATCAATGCCGCCGTTTTCTGTAAAAATTGTAACGACCGGTGTAATATATTTTACCTTCAAGTTTCTCAGCCCCCATTAAAAAAATTTAATAACAATAATTTACTATAAAATAATAAAAAATAATATAGCAAATATAAATAAAAATACTTAATAAAATTATAACACTTAACGAAACAAATTAAAATAGTTTACTGACATTAAAATTAGGAATCGGCCGTTTTTGCTGTATTTACGGCAGTTTCAGCTTTAATAAGCAAATTTTTCATTTAATTAATTATACAAAAGTTCACAATTATAACCTTTTCAAAACAATAATAAATCCGCCTAAACGCACGGTTATTTTTCAAACTAAACAATAATTTATTGTTGACTTAAGTGATATAATATATAAAAAGCATTATTTTGCATGCTACATATTATATATAATTAAATTATGTTTAAAACGGCTTTCATAAGTATAAAACCATTAATATAAAAAATCAACATTGTTAAGGGGGAGATAAAAATGAGTTCACCGGACGAAATAGCTTTAAAATTTATTGACATAGGAAAAACAAAAACATCTTTAAAAGCTGACAAAGCCTTTGTCTTGGCCATATTTGCGGGGATGTTTATAGCATTTGCCGGAATAGGCTATACTGTCGCCGGAGCCACAGTTGAAAATCAATCTTTGGCAAAGTTTATAGGGGCCTGCGTTTTTCCAGGCGGCCTCGCTATGGTTTCCCTTGCTGGCAGTGAGCTTTTTACCGGCAACTGTCTTATTTTCATACCTGTATTAAACAAAGACGTAAAAATTACTGCCATGCTTAAAAATTGGGCCATAGTTTTTGTCGGAAACCTTATAGGCTCTTTAATTGTAGCTTTTCTTGTTGTTTATAGCGGAATACCATCGCTTTTTAACAACGCCGTAGCCCAGTATATGGTTTCGGTAGCCGGTTCAAAAGCGGCTTTATCGCCCATAAGCGCCGTTTTCAGAGGAATATTGTGTAATTTCCTTGTATGCACGGCCGTTTGGATAACCGTAGGCTCTAAAGACGCCGCCGGAAAGGTTTTGGGTCTGTTTTTCCCTATTATGATTTTTGTTCTGTGCGGATTTGAGCACAGTGTAGCTAATATGTACTATATTCCCACAGGCCTTATGGCCTCGGCTCAATACGGAATAGAGTCATCGCTTTCCCTTTTAACCTGCGCTCAAAACATAATTTTTGTAAGCATAGGAAACATAATAGGCGGTTCGGTTATGTTCGCCTCGGGATACTGGTTCTCCTATTTAAAAGAAAGACAGAATTAAAAGTACATAAAAACCGCAGTACATATAATAATTTTAAAACCGGCTTAAAACCGCAGAATTCTTTCATTAACGGAAATTTTATGACATAATATTTTAAATTAAAATAATGCAGAAATAATAAAACCGCAATTAAAAATAAAAAGCAATAGAAAAAACCATTTAATTTTAGGAAAAATTTAATTATAATATTTGTTCCAGCTTAAAAAATTGACGCGCGGCCGTTTAAAAGGCAGCGCGTCAATTTCAATATTTCTTTTATTAATACCGTTCATTTAAATTTTTACACTTGTTAATTTTCTTTAGTACAGTTTTTCACAAAAGTTTTTGCTTAAATTATTTTGAATATTTCTCTAATGCTGTTTTTGCAGCCTTGGCCACATCTGTGATTATGCGAACCTGTTGGGCCGAACAGCTCTCTAGAAGTTCTGTCAACTCATTAATTGACGTTTTCCTCTCAAAAAGATTTTCACACAGTAAATCGTCCCTTTGAACCTCAAGCGCTTTCGCTATATCAACAAATACGGGCAGGCTTAATTTTGTGTTTCCCGTTTCAATATGACTCATATGAGTAACTGAAATATCAATTCTCTCGGCCAACTGCTCCTGTGACAGTCCATTTGCCTTTCGATACTTCCGTATTTTTTGTCCAATTTTATAATAATCCATAAAATCACCTAAACAGTTTATTGTTACTTGAATTGTATAGGCAAATATGATATAGTTAAATAAATTATATAGGCTATTTTATGCCTATATAGTTAAATATATTTTCATTTTTTCAAATTAACATTTAAAGAAAGAGGAGATTTTAATGAGCAAAATGACAAATTGCAAAACCTGTGGTAAAGAAATTGCGGCAAACGCAAAAACATGCCCGTTCTGCGGGGCAAAAAATAAACCCCCGATTTATAAAAGAATATGGTTTTGGCTTTTAATTGTGTTCATAGTTATACCGGCAATAGTTGGAATATTCGGCTCAGAAGAAAACGACGCTCCTTCGTCAACATCAGCTATTGCCGAAACTGCCCCTTCAAGCAGCGAAACTTCCTCTGCCGCTGATAAAGACGAGGCCTTTGCTGGAGACTGCGGAATTTCAGCCTCAGCTGAAATGGGCTCATCAGTAATTGGATACCCTGAGCTTACGGTTTCCATAACAAACACAACTAACAAGGATATATCGGCAATACAGTTTTATGCCGTTCCATGTGATGTTTATGGTGATGAGATTACCGGCTGGACAAGCCAAAACAAGCTCTACACAGACACATCCATAGGAGCTGGAGAATCCACATCTATTACATACCAATTTATTGAAGACACTGTTAAAACCGTTGAATTATATGTATATAGCGTTTATTTCGCCGACGGCACTGAATGGGGAGATAAAGACGCTACAAAGTCAGCTATTTTAAAAAATGGAACAATTATAGAAGTATCAGGAGAATCTTAAAAACATAGCCTTCCGCTGGATAATATCCGGCGGTTTTTTTATGCAAACATCAAAGCCTCTTTAACTGTCTTTGTGCTAACAAATTGTTTTTTATCATATAATATTAATTATTAAAGATAATGGAGATGACTAAAAATGCCGTTAAACAATGAAACAGATTACTGTTATGTAAGGTTTTTAAACGCCATTCCCAACTCTCCGGCAGTTGATATTTATATGAACGGCATATTAATGTCAGAAAATGTTGAATATTCCGGATATACAAACTTTATGACTTTAAAATCTGACACATATTTGTTTGAGGCCATACCATCAAATAACTCTAATAATACAGCCATTTTATCAATTAAAGTATACCTTTTTAAAAATTCATATTATACAATAGCTATTATAGGCCACACATCATCACCGGATTTAGAACTTATAGCAGACAGACCTCATACCGAAAGTGCAAAATATGGACTAAGTTATATTAGGTTCGTAAATCTTTCGCCAAACTCTGAAAGCTGCAACATAGAAATAGATTTTGTACCGCTGTTTTATCATCTTTACTTTATGGAGGTATCAAACTATCTTCCCATAGCCCTTAAAAATCCCACCATAACAGCTGATGTTGACGGGCAAACTTACACTTTAAGCGGCATATCTTTTGAAATGGAAAAATATTACACTGTTTATATATTGGGATTCTCAAAAAATCTCACTCCTGGAATATCCCTTGTTACGTTAATGGAGGGACGTGGAAATTTTACTTTCCAGACATAAAACATAATTACGTAAATGCCATCGAAATATTTCTGACGGCATTTTATTGTATCAAGAAAACCCCGCGATAGTCGCGTGGTTCAAAAGAGCCTTGTAGCAATAAGGCAGACATAAAAACTCCCTTCGATTATAATAAAAACGCGGTCTGCCAACCGCATAAATAATCGAAGGGAGGATATGTCTTAATGATATAAATAAATTATCACATACAAGCTGGAATTGCAAATACCATATAGTATTTGCGCCAAAATACAGGAGAATGGTAT
>CAJFUS010000052.1 GCA_904420235.1 Candidatus Neoanaerotignum tabaqchaliae | reverse complement strand
GGCGGTGGTTTTTTCTCCCTCTCTCTCCCATTTGTCCAGTATATTTTAAAATGTGTTGCATTTAGCTGCGTAAATCCAGTTTAATAAATATCATGCGTTTTTATAAGTCCTTTGTTTAATTCTACCAAAAGTGCATACAAAAGTATTTGCTGCATCATAATTCTTTGTATTATATCAAACTTTCTAAAGATAAAAATATATAATCATAAAATAATGTCATAATTCTTGATTACTATTTTTACTTTCACTTTCTATTAGTTGTTAAAAGTACCTGCCTTATTTAAACCAAACTTTAATTTCCAAATCTTGCTTTTAGCCATGCTCAAAATAAATTATATTTTTAAAAAGTTTTAATCTTATAAATTAAAATCACATTTTAGGTTCTTAAGAAGAAACTTATTACAACACATATTCCTAAAACTTACTCTTAACACAAAAAGCCCGCGTCCATTTTAAACGCAGGCTTTTCATAAAATAAAACTATTTACTCAATGGTTATTCCAGTATAATAATGTTTAAGTATCTCGTCATATGTATAACCAAGTTCAGCCATTCCATTAGCCCCATACTGACTCATTCCAACTCCGTGACCATTTCCGGCGCCATAAAAAATAAATTTTCCATTAATAGGATAAACCGTTTCGCCCGGCCTTGTATAATTGGTTATATTCCCTTGTGAGCTGCCATTTCCACCGGTATTTTGAGTATTTCCTTCTGTATTATTTTCTGAAGTTTCAAGTTCTTCAATACCGTCACTTGTAATTGCATAATATGGGCTCTCAGCTGAAAAAATACTTCCGTCTCCAGACATAACGCTGCTTTCACCTATATTTGCCTCAACAGTATCATCAGGCGTTGACACAAATATTGTGCCGGTTTCCTCAACATTTACAGCTTGGGCCGAAACCTCTTGATACTCATTTGAGTTTATTGTATACATTCTGCTTAAAAGCGAACCCTCTGATGAACCGCTGCAAAAAGTTCTTGTCTCCTCTTTAGACAAAACAGCGCTGCCGCTTGTTCCATTAAACGTAAGCTCTTGTATTCTTCCATATTCACCTATGGCCGAAACTGTTATGCTCTCAACAGTGCCAATATTTTTGCCTTTCGCAGCTAAAAGAGCGCTAAGCTCTTCCTGTGAGAACTCTCTTGTCCATGTAGGCGAGTTTTCATTTATTTCTTTTACGGCTCTCATGTAAGGAACAGCGTCGCTCCAAACATTTTCTGAATTATCTGTTGAACCGCCGCTTGATGAGAAAAATACAGCGTTTATAGGCTCACCATTATAGCAGGCCACTATATTTTCAGTGCCGTCAACAGCTTCCCTTCCTCTTTCACTCTCACCTGAATAGCCCATATATATTTGACAATTAGTTCCGTCACACACATCATATCCGTCAGCTGTATGGACATTCATATCTTTTCTTGTAAGAGTATAACTTCTTGCAGCCACAGCCTGAGCCTTAAGAGCCTCAACCTCCCAAGTAGAAGGCATTTCATTAGGAACAACGCCATAAAGATATTCCTCTACACCCACAACGTTAACAGCCGTTATTCCGCCGCCTGTGTACCTTCCAAACTCAATAACCCCTCTATAGCTTCTGTCTGAAAGAGTTGTGCTTTCACTGTCAGAATGTATTTGAGGGTTAACCCCATCAAAATACATAACTACCTCTTGCGAATTTTTTAAAACCATAATTTTATCACTTGAGACAATATTTCCCGATGTTGTATCAGCCGCATAGGACGCGCTGTCTGAGCCGAAATCATACACATAAATGCCCCACAGCTCCTCATCAATATAGGCCGGAACAGCGTCATATCCCCACAAGTCGTTAATATCCTCACATGCTTCAACAGCCTTTTCATAACTTTGATAAAACTCGTTTGCGTCAATTATGGTTTCTGTCGGAACAGATATGGAAAAACCGTTTCCCGATACCTGAGCCTCATCAAAAAAATCGCCGTCATAATTAAGGCCAACGTAAATACTTTCATCAGATATTGGAACCGACTGGACGTTTTTATATTTATACTCAAGGCCAACTCGTATGGTTTGCGGCATATCATAGGCATATACACCAAACGGCGCTAAAATAGAAAAAACCAAACATAAAACAAATATTTTAAAAAACGGCTTCCTCAAAATGAAATTCTCCTTTTTAAGGGCGAAAACCCCTGAATATTGTTGAAACTTAATATATATTCTATCACCATTTTTTTTGCGCCGCAATAAATAAAATACCGCTTAAATCAATATTTTTCATTTCTTGCCCCATTCTGATATAATAAGTCCCAGTACGGTAAGCGTCACTCCGCATACAGTCCAAACCGTAAGGCGCTCAAGCAATACAATAGCAGATGTAACAACTGTTATAACAGGAACAGCGTATATATAAGCGCTTGTTTTAACAGCTCCAAGTATATTTAAGGACGTGTTCCAAGCCACAAAACAAAGAGCTGATGCTCCAAAACCAAGAAAAAGTATATTAAATAAATAAACTGGATTAAGTAAACACTCAATATCCGGAGAAAATCCCATAAATATAACAGCCGGAATCATAAAAATAATTCCATACTCAAATATGCGCCTTGTAGACTGAATTATATTATATCCATAAATACTTAATTTTTTAGTTATAACCGAATATATGGCCCATACAAAGGCCGCAGCAACGGCAAGTACATCACCGGTAATATTCAACCTACTGCCTTCTTCCGCAAAACTTATAATAAATATTCCGGCAAAGGCCAAAACAAATCCTATAAAAAATTTATAGCTAAGCTTATATTCTTTTATTGTAATCTTTGTTAAAACAGCCGTAAAAAACGGAGACGCAGATATTATAATTCCAACGTTGGAGGCGGTCGTATATGTAAGAGCTATATTCTCAAGCAGATAATAAAGGCAAACGCCGCTAAGCCCAGCTACGGCAAACATAAACTCTTTATGTAAATCACCGGTCTTAAAAACTCGCGGGCAAACAATAAAAAGAGCCGCCAAGCCGAGAACAAACCTGCAAAAAAGTATCTCTACCGGTGTAAAACCATTTAACAGCACTTTTGTTGATATAAAAGTCGTTCCCCATATAAAAACTGTCATTAAAGCTAAAATATGTCCTTTAAACTCATTCTTTAAGCTCATTTTTTCCCCCGCAAAATATATTTTTTGATACATTCCCGGTGTAAGGCCGGTAAAATTTCTAAACAAATTTGTAAAATGACTTTGGTCGGCAAAACCAGCCATAGCGGCCGCTTCAGCAGGAGGAAAGCCGTTTATAAGATATTCCCTTGCTTTATTAAAGCGAACTGTTTGAATATACCTGTAAGGTGAAACTCCTGTATATTTTTTAAAAAGCCTTATTAAAATATGTTTTTCCAATACCTGCCATAACAGCCATATCATCAAGAGATATGTTTCTATAAAAATTTTTTACAATATAATCACATATATTTAGAATAAGATTTCTGTCATTGGTTCTAAATTCAATTTTATTTTCCAAAACACAGCAAAAAGGCATAAGTCTTTTTACAAAAACACTGAAAGCAAATCTTTTTTCATTTACTGCTCTGTTTTCTTTTATACATAAATATAAGTTCTTTAAGCAGTCATAAACACTGCCGCCGTTGCCAATGTTTGATATGAAACGCGGAACATACTTGGATTTATCTAAAAATTCAGCATGATTAACAAATACATTTTTATTTATATTAAACGCCGTATATCCAAAAGGCTTGTCGCTTAATGAAACACATCCATGGCTTTCTCAAGGATTAAACATAATTAAATCGCCTTTTTTAACGTTATACTCTTTATTTTTAACAAACATTTTCCTTTCGCCGTTTTCAACAATACCAACAACATAATAATTATGAAAATGCGCCGGAAAACTTTGAAAAACTCCAAAAAGCCTGTAGGCCTCTATGTCCAAATTCCTGTCATAATAAGCCTCTCTTTTAATGCTACCGTCCATAAAAGTCACCTCCTAAATAATATTTTAAAATATTTGATAAAATATTTCTTGAAAGATATTGCACAAAAAAAGATACCTTAGAAGGTATCTTTTTAAAAGTCTTAATAGCTTAACCTAATATTATTTAGCCTCTGAGCTTTCTTCCTCTTTGTTCTCATCCTTTTTCTTAAGACCAAAAAGAGATTTCTTTTCAGGAACAGGTTCTTCATCCGGTTTATTTGTAAGGTTAGGCTCTTTAACAGCATAAACAGACTGTTTAACAACAGGTATCCTTACACCCTTGTTTGTTCCAAACTCAATAACATAGCACTCAGCTGTAATATCAACTACTTTGCCATAAAATCCTGTACTTAAAAGAACCGAATCGCCAACTTTAACGGCGTTTCTAAGCTCCTGCATCTCGCGCTCTTTCTTTCTCTGGGGCTTTACAGAGAAGAAGTAAATAACAGCAAAAATTACTATTACATACAGAATAATCATAAATAACGGATTCATACCGCCGCCTGACGCACTTGAGCCTGAACCGCTTGCTCCGTTAACCACCGTGCTGGCGTCTAAAATAATTTGTGATAACATCTTTATACTCTCCTTTGACCGGGGACAAAATATCCCTGAAATTTAATGCATAAGCATATTATATAAAATTTAATAAATAACGTCAACAAAAATAATGTTCTATTTTACAGTTTTTATCATGTTCGCTTTCTTTTAAATATAACTTTGTCGTTTTCGGCAAATTTAAACCCTTCAAGGCGTTCTTTCTTGTACTGCTCAAAAGTTCCGTTGTCAAGAGCGTTCCTTATTTCCTCCATCATGTTATTAAAAAAATAAAGATTGTGAATAACGCAAAGACGCATAGCCAGCATTTCCTTAGCCTTAAACAAGTGTCTTATATATGCTTTTGAGTATCTTCTGCAAGTAGGGCACTGACATTGTTCATCAATAGGAGTATCGTCAAGCTCATATCTGGCGTTAAGAAGGTTAAGCTTGCCTTTATTTGTATAAACATTGGCATGTCTTCCGTTTCGCGCCGGAAGCACACAGTCGAAAAAGTCAACGCCTCTTTCAACAGACTCAAGTATATTCTCCGGCGTGCCTACGCCCATAAGATATGTCGGCTTGTCCTTTGGAAGATACGGCACCGTTTCCTCAAGCACATGATACATTTCCTCATGACTTTCACCAACAGCAAGGCCACCTATGGCGTATCCGTCAAGGTCCAT
>CAJFUS010000051.1 GCA_904420235.1 Candidatus Neoanaerotignum tabaqchaliae | reverse complement strand
GACAATGCCAGTATACTTAAAAGGACAGCTTTTTTCATAAAAATTACCTCCTTATAACGTATATACGACAAAAAATTTAAGAAGTTCCATTTTTGTTATTCTTCAAAATATTAATTAAAAAACAAGGAATGTATTTATTTTTTGCTTATATAACTGTGCGTTAAACGGACGCCATATCAGTTATGTTTTTCAAAGAACTTAACACAGGCGTTATGGGTTTTTATTTTCTCGTCCTCAAAAACAACTATTTCAACGTCCCAAAGGTTAAAAGAGTCAATAACATAAAGCAGGCATTTTGCGCACTGAAGCGGTGTACTGAAGCCTATTTCTTTTATTTTTTCTGCCATCGGAGCTATTTTGTCGGCAATTCCGTCAAAATTTTCGTTTAAAAAATTTCTAGCCGTCTCAAGCTCGCTGCTTTCGGCCGTAAGACAGAACATTATATATTGTATTCCAAATGAGGCGTAGTTGTATTTATCGGCCATGTTGGAGCTTTTGTCTATTTTAAGTATCTGC
The DNA here is from genome assembly GCA_904420235.1 of Candidatus Neoanaerotignum tabaqchaliae. Lineage (GTDB taxonomy): Bacteria > Bacillota > Clostridia > Lachnospirales > Anaerotignaceae > Neoanaerotignum_A > Neoanaerotignum_A tabaqchaliae. The sequence continues at coordinate 26,672 of CAJFUS010000051.1, read as the reverse complement.
TCAAGACGCTTTTCAATGTAAAATCTTGTTGAGTGTCCCGATTTTTTAAGCCTGTCAATAACGTCAAAATCCCTTATGGCCGATTGTATGGAATGGTCGAGATAAGAGAAAAACATTGGGTTTTGCTCATTTCTTACAACTTCGCTGTTTTTAAGATAGGCGTAGGGATATTTTTCCTCAACCTGCCTTATATGGTTAAGCTCGCACATAAGGTTTGTTTCAAAGTCGTCCGGCTTAAGTTCGCAGGAGAGGAAGACTATATATTTTTCAGGATTATTGTAGTATACGGCGCCCATGCCGGTTACGCCGGCTTCTTTCATATCGGCGTATTCAACGGGCCGGGCAAAACTTTTTGTTATTTCGTCTATTTCAGCTTTGGTTTTTTCTGAAATTGTGTAGTTTAATATTTCCATTTTATCAACTCCCACAAAAATTTTACCATAAATGAAGGGTTTTGTAAAATAAACCGTTGAAATGATGAAAATAAAATGAAAACTATATTGTTTTATACTGTAGTTTTAGAGGAAAAAAGTGTATAATTAAAAGGCAGTGCTATATTTATTTTACGGAGGGCAAAAATGTCTGATAAATTGATGCTGATAGATGGAAACAGTATAATAAACAGAGCTTTTTATGGAGTTCCTGTTTTAACAAACTCTAAGGGACAATATACAAATGCCGTTTACGGCTTTTTTAACATATTATTTAAACTTATTGATGATGAGAAACCAAATCATATGGGGGTGGCCTTCGACCTTAAATCGCCTACATTCAGGCATGTTAAATACAGCGACTATAAGGGTACAAGAAAAGGAATGCCTGAAGAATTGGCGCAGCAGATGCCGGTGCTTAAAAAACTTTTAGGACTTCTTGGAATAAAGATTTATGAGTGTGAGGGTTTTGAGGCCGACGACATACTGGGAACGCTGTCTAAGCAAGCGGAAGAAATTGGAATTGAAACAATAATAGTTTCAGGGGACAGGGATTTGCTTCAGCTTGCCACAGACACCCTTAAAATTAAAATCCCGAAAACAAAGGGCGGAAAAACAGAAGTTGAGGATTACTACGCCGCCGATGTGGTTTCCAAATACGGTGTTACGCCAAAGGAGTTTATAGAAGTTAAGGCCCTTATGGGAGATTCTTCAGACAACATACCTGGGGTTCCGTCAATAGGGGAAAAAACGGCCGTTAAAATAATACAGCAGTTTAAAACCGTTGACGAGGCCATTAAAAATGCCGATATGGTTAAGCCGGCGAAAGCGGCGGCCAATTTAAAGGAGTTTGAGGAACAGGCAAGAATGAGCAGATTTCTTGTTGAGATTGTAAGGAATGCTCCTGTTAGTCTTGATATTGAGAATATGCCGTCAATAGGTCAGAATATAAGCCCTGAGGCATATGATTATATAAAAGAGCTTGAGTTTAAGTCGTTTTTAAACAGATTTGGAACACTTGATAACGTTTTAAATGAGTCTGAAAAATCCGAAATGGAATATGACTATATAAATAATTCAGAAGACTGCAAAAACTACATAAATAAGAATTTTAAGGGTATTGAAACAGCCTATGTTATTATTGAGGAAAACGGCGAGGCAGAAAGCGTGGCAATATGCTCGAAGAATAAAGGCTGCTTTATTGAAAGCGGCGAAGGATTTGATATAAAAGAACTTATCCAAAGCCTTAAAGAATATTTTGAAAGTGAGAACTTTATAAAAATAGGCCATGATGTTAAAAGAGATTTGAAGCTTATATCTCCATGCGGCATAAAGGGTGTTGTTTTTGATACCCAGCTTGCCGGATATATTTTAAACTCAACAAAGGACACGTACAATTTTGATGATATAGCAAAAGACTTTCTTTCGGAAAATGTTTTAAGTGAGGAAGAAGTGCTTGGAAAGGGAAAGAGCCGAAAATCTGTTAGGACTCTTGAAAAAAATGAAAGAATTAATTACGCCGTAAAGCAGGCAGACATAATGCTTAGAGCCAAGCCCGTTATGGAAAGCAAAATAGAGGAAAACGGGCAGAAAGACTTGTTTTATAAAATAGAAATGCCACTTTTGTATGTTCTTTACGACATGGAAAAATACGGCATAAAGGTTGACAAAGATAAACTGGTTGATTTTGGCGAAAAACTGGATACTCAAATAAATATTATTACGGAAGAAATATACTCAATGTGCGGCGAGGTGTTCAATATTAATTCGCCAAAGCAGCTTGGGGACGTTTTGTTTGACAAAATGGGACTTAAAGGGAGCAAAAAGACAAAAACCGGATACTCAACGGCGGCTGAGGTTCTTGAAAAACTGAAATATGACAATCCAGTTATAGAAAAAATACTTTTTTACAGGCAGCTTACGAAGCTTAAAAGCACTTATGTAGACGGTTTGTTGTCAGTACTTGACAAAAATACAAGCAGGATTTACTCTACATTTAACCAAACCATAACAGCCACAGGAAGAATAAGCAGCACAGAGCCTAACCTTCAAAATATACCCGTAAGGCTGGAGCTTGGACGGGAGATGAGAAAGGTCTTTATACCGGAAGAGGGTTTTGTTTTTCTTGATGCCGACTATTCTCAGATTGAGCTTAGGGTTTTGGCCCACATGGCCGACGACCCAGCTCTTATAGACGCTTTTAAGCATAAAATGGACATACACCGGATTACGGCTTCTCAGGTTTTGGGAATACCCTTTGACCAGATTACACCGGAGCAAAGAAGGCAGGCAAAGGCCGTTAATTTCGGAATAATATACGGAATAGGAGCCTTTAGTTTAAGTCAGGATTTGGGAATAACACGCAAAGAGGCCGAAAAATATATAGAAAGCTATTTTGCCAAATATCCAAATGTAAAAAAATATATGGACGAGACCATAGAAAAAGCCAAAAAAGACGGATATGTGTCAACAATTTTCGGCAGACGCCGCAGTATGCCTGAGCTTTTGTCATCAAATTTCAATACCCGTTCTTTTGGCGAGAGGGTTGCCATGAACATGCCTATACAGGGAACAGCGGCCGACATAATTAAAATAGCCATGATAAAAGTTAGCGCCGCCATTAAGGAAAGAGGCCTTAAATCGAGACTCATACTTCAGGTGCATGACGAGCTTCTTATAGAGGCTCCCGAGGAAGAGGCAAAGGAAGTAAGCGTGCTTCTTGAGGAAAATATGGAGCAGGCCGTTTCCCTTAAGGTTCCCATGGTGGCCGAGGTTAAAACGGCTAAAAGCTGGTTTGACGCTAAATAATTTTAAAAGGTGATAGGTTTGAGAATAATAGGTCTTACGGGACAAACCGGAAGCGGGAAAAGCTATGTAAGCTCTATATTGGCCGAAAACGGCGCGTATATAATAGACGCCGACGAAATAGCTCATGATATAATATTGAAGGGCAAAGGCGCATATAACGAGCTTATTGAGTACTTTGGTGATGAGATTAAAGGCGAAGACGGCGAAATATGCCGAAAAACTCTTGGGAACATAGTTTTTTCATGTGGCGGTGAAAAGCTGGATTTTCTTAACCGCTGTACGCATAAATATATATATGATGAAATGGAGAAAGAAATAAAAAAGGCCGAAAGTATTAACTGCCATATAGCGGTTATAGACGCCCCTTTGCTTATAGAAGGAAATTTTATGAACCTTTGCGGCGAGGTGTGGGTTGTTTTTGCCAGTCCGGAAAAACGGGCTGAAAGAATTATGAAAAGAGACTCTATTACATATAAACAGGCTCTTGATAGAATGTCGCGCCAGAAAAAATGGGAGGAATATAAAAAATTCGCCGATGTGGTTATTGACAACAGCGGCGATAACGGCAATTTAAAAGAGCAGGTATATAACGCTTTGAAAGCAGGTAAAAATAATGCCGTATAAATCAAAAAGCTGTATGTTGTTTTTAAAGGCGGCAATAGTTGCTGTTGTTATAGTGCTTGTTTTTGGCATATTTAAAGACACCGCCCTTAGAAAGTTTGTTTATCCTAAAAAGTTCAGCACATATGTAGAGACGTATTCTAAAGAATACAACTTAGATGAAAATTTGGTTTACGCCGTAATAAAATGCGAGAGCGGCTTCAAAAGCGACGCGATATCGGCAAGAAACGCCAGAGGACTTATGCAAATATCTGAAATTACGGGATTGTGGGCCGCCGAAGTGCTTAAAATAAATGACTACAAGCATGAAATGCTTTTTGAGCCGGAAACCAACATACTTATAGGCTGTTGGTATTTAAGAAAAATGCTTGACCAGTTTGGTTCTGAAGCAACAGCCCTTGCGGCGTATAACGCCGGAAGCGGCAATGTTTCGGGGTGGTTAAGCAAAAGCGAGTATACGGCCGACGGTGTTAATCTTCACTCAATTCCTTTTGGTGAAACGGAAAATTATGTACGACGTGTTGAAACAGCAAAAAAAATGTACGAATATCTTTATAATTAAAATGGAGGTTATATGAGGAAAGTTATTGCCGCCGTTATTGCCGCGGTTTTTTTGCTTACGGCATGCTCGGCGCAAAGTGAAAATATTGTTCAGGAGCAAAATGTTGACAGCAGTGAGCAGCAAAGTCAGTATGTTAAAAGCAGCAATATACTTACGCTTTCTATGCGTACGGCTTCAACTTTAAATCCGCTTGCAAATACAGACGAGTCTGTTGACAGGATATTAAGGCTTATGTTTAAGCCTCTTATAGATCTTGACAGCAATCTTAAACCGCAGCCATGTATTGCTGAAAGCTGGTTTTATACTGATGGCGGAACAGTTCTTACAATAAATATAAAAAGCGGCCTTACATGGCATGACGGAAATGAGATAACAGCAAGAGACGTTGTTTACTCAATAGACACAATAATAAACTCATCCGAGGACACTGTATATAATAAATGCGGGCAAAATATATTAAGGACACGATATATTGACAGATATACGCTTGAGGTTGTGTTTAATCAGCCATACAGCGGAAATATATACAGCATGTGTTTTCCCGTTGTGTCGGAGAATAATTTTTCATCAGAACAAAACGAGGTTTCTCCCGTTGGTAGCGGACCATATAGATTTGTTGAGTTTGTTCCGGCTCAGGAGCTTATACTTGAGGCGGCAGCCAACAGCTTTGGTGCCACGCCGTCAATAAGCCGTATAGAAGTTAAAATGACAACTGATTCTGATACGGATATATACTCGTTCAGCCAGCAAATTACAGACTGTGTTATAGTGGACGAAACCGACATGGGAAGATATGACTTTAACAGCTCAACAAAGAAGTACAGCTATACTGACAATTATTATGAGTTTATAGGATTTAATTTTAACAACGCTGATTTACAGGATAAAAACATAAGAAAGGCCATAGCAAGCGCTGTTCCTATTGATAACATAATAGAAAGCGTTTATCTTTCAAACGCTGTTAAAACATCATCGCCGGTAAATCCGTCAAGTTATCTATACAATAACAACGTGCCATTGATAAGGTACGACTTGGAAGAAGCAAGAAGCTATCTTACGGCAGCCGGGTATACTTACGACAATGTAAATAATATATCTTACAAAACAGACGAAAACGGAACACATGAGCTTAGCTTTAGGATACTTGTTAATTCTGAGAGCAAAGAACGATACCAGATAGCCTCTAAGCTTTCGGACGAGCTTAAAACCATAGGCATTGGAACGACAATAGAGTCGGTTGATTACAGCACATATATGTCAAAGCTTCAAAGCGGCGATTTTGATATGTTTATAGGTGGCTGGAAGCTGTCTATTGACCCGTATTTTGGGTTTATGTTTCATTCTATAAGCAATGATGGTTTGAATTATGGTTCATACTCAAACAGCGATGTTGACGCTTTAATTGACGCTGCCTATACGTCTGTAAACGAATCTGACATGATAAGCGCCTATTCAAATTTAGAGGCTAAAATTGCTGACGAGCTTCCATATATAAGCCTTTTATTCAGAAAATCGGCGCTTTTGGTAAATGGAAGAATAAATGGAAATTTTGAGCCTATTCCGTATGATTGTTTTAGAAATATTGAGACATGGACAATAGGCTCTTCCGCAGAAAATTAACAATGGGGTGATTTTTTGTCACAGATGAGAAAAGACATATTTTCAGGTGAGTGGGTAATATTCGCCTCTAACAGAAAGGATAAGCCGTATGCTTATAAACACAGACACTCGGTTGAGGAAAACAGCGATATAAAATGCCCATTTTGTCCGGGAAACGAGAATATGACCCCGCCAACTATATTAAGTTTTCCAGATGACGGGAAATGGGAGATAAGAGTTTTTAACAATATATATCCGGCTCTTGATTTTTCTGACGGTATATGCGAAAAAGATGATTTTTATGAAGATATGCACGGCAAAGGAATACATGAGGTGGTTGTGGATACGCCAAACCACACAGAAGATATAAGAGAGTTTTCAAATGAACATTTGTATAGACTTTTTACTGTGTTTAAGGAAAGACTCAAAGTTATTTCAAGTATGCCGGGAATAAAATATGTTCAAATATTTAAAAATAACGGACCAATGGCAGGAGCGTCAATAGCCCATTCCCATTGGCAGATAATGGGCGTGCCGGTTATACCAAAAGAACAGGAAAAAGCCGCAGAAGCGTTTAGGGCGTATAAAAATGAAAAAGACAGATGTTTAATGTGCGATATGTATTTGCATGAGAAGCAGATTGGGAAAAGAATTGTTGACGAAAATGAGCATTTTATATCATTTACCCCATTTGCCTCAAGACAGAGTTTTGAGATGTGGATAGTTCCCAAAAGACACGTAATGTCAATGCTGGAGCTTAACGATGAAGAACTTTTTTCGTTGTCTGAATTTTTAAGGAAAATGCTTTTAAAAGTTTCGGCTATTAGAGAAAATATGAGTTTTAATATATGCTTGCAGGAAAAAATGTATAAAAAAAATGACGGCATATTTCACTGGTATATAAGAATACTGCCGCGTATAGGTTCTTTGGCCGGTTTTGAATACTCAACAGGATGCTTTATAAATCCTGTATTTCCTGAGGCCGCCGCAGAATTTTATAGGAATAATTAGTTAAATAATAGAAACAGCGGTTTTTATGCCGCTGTTTTTACTGTATAATAGAATTATTAAATATACTTGATATTTAAAGAGTTTTAAATGACAAATATAAAAAATACACTTATTCTTTTAAGTCAAATTTTTGACAGCTGAATATTGGATAATTGAGCTTTAATAAAAATAATTACTTTAAAGACAGAGGCCTTTTTTGACAAAAACGGCTAACGCTAAATCCTGTTATATCAGATACTACCCCTGTTATAATAAGGCTGAAAAAATAGGTGGCCATCATTGATATCATTTGGCCGTATATGTTGACGCAGTTAATGCGCCCTATTATATATTTTCCGGTTATGGAAGAAAAAATTGCGCATATAAAGCATATAGTAAAATATTTTGCTGTAATCCGCTTTATATGAAAGTATTTTCCAGATATTATAAGTGCCGGTATAACGCCTGAGAGGGAAGAGAAAAGAGCTCCATATAAAAAGGCGTCTACACCTACTTTCGGCATAAAAAAGTATATGAAGCCGATATTTACAAAGGATGATATTATACCGTTTATAAACAAATAAAAATGCTTTCCAAGGCTGTTTAAAATTCCATTCAATGTTATATGCATATACATAATAGGACAAAGGACTGAAAGCATTTTAAGCATTGTTCCAAGCTCCGGCAATGAGTATATTATAGAGCAAATCTCGTTCGAGAACACATAAAAGAAAAGAGATGAACCGCAGGAAACAGCCGCTGTGAAGCAAATGCTTTTATTTATTGTGTTTTGTGCCGAAATTTGATTTTTAACCGTTCTTTGTTTTGATATTGCCGGAATCATGCTTACGGATACCGCTGAAAGCAGAGAGGACGGAAAATGCACAAGAGGCATTATAAGTCCTGTCAGATTTCCGTATTGTGAAAGGGCATTTGTTGATTTTGGGTACATTGAAAGTCTTAAGGGAATAAGTATATTTTCAATGGCGGATAAAAATGACGAGGCTGCTCTTGAGGATGTAAGGGGAAGAGCCATATGCGATATTTTTTTGAAGGCTGAAATTTTTCCAAGCTTTGGGCCTGCGCACGATGTTTTTTTGCTGTGAGATGAAAACAGGAAAAAAACTGTAAGTAAAAATGAGAAAATTTCGCCCATTACAACTGCTGTGGCCGCTGCGGCGCAGGCTTCGCTTATGTTTGTTGGACTGTATGCGCCTGTTATGGCCATAAGTGACAGCATTCTTATAAGCTGCTCAAATATCTGGGCCATAGCCGGAAATATATTGCTTTGCTTTCCTAAAAAATAGCCCTTTATACATGAGCATACGGCCATAAAAGGAAAGCAAAGACTTAGTATCTTGATTGGAAGAGCACTGCGGGAGTCTTTTATGAATTCAGAAGAAATGTATCCTGAGTTGAAGTACATAAAAAAACTTACGGCAAGGCTTAAAGAAAGAGTTATAAAAATAGATACCCTAAGTATTACCGCAGCGTTTTGGTCATTTCTTTTTGCCGTTTCTTCTGCCGTAAGCTTTGATATTGTGGTTGTTATTCCGGAAGCCGTTAAGGAATAGCATAATATGTAAAGAGGCATTATAAGCTGGTAAAGGCCTATGGCCTCGGCACCTATGGTTTTTGACATAAGTATGCGGTAGTAAAATCCCATAAATCTTGTTATTATATTTGACAGCATAAGTATGGCACAGCCAATGGCAAAGCTTTTTTTATACATTATATCTGTCCTTTCTTATATTTGTTATATTTTATGAGGGTTTTAGAAATAAAAGTATGGTTTTTAATTTTATTAATTTGTGGTGATAATTATGTTTGATATAAAAGAAGAACTTAAAAAACTTCCGTCAAAGCCGGGAGTTTACATAATGAAAAACTCAAACGACGAGATAATTTATGTAGGCAAGGCCGTAAGCCTTAAAAACAGGGTGAGACAATATTTTCAAAGCAGCAAAAACCATTCTCCCAAGGTAATAAGCATGGTCAGCCATATAGCCGAGTTTGAGTATATTGTTACGGATACTGAAATGGAGGCTCTTATACTGGAGTGCAACCTTATTAAGGAGCACCGGCCGAAATATAACATAATGCTTAAGGATGACAAAATGTATCCTTATATTAAGGTTACAGTTAATGAAGATTTCCCAAGAGTTTTAACTGTAAGGAAAATAAATAAAGACGGAGCAAAATATTTCGGCCCTATAACTGACGCCTATGCAGTTAGAGAAACAGTTGAGATGATAAATAAAATGTGGCCCTTAAGAAAATGCAAAAAGGTGCTGCCAAGGGATATAGGAAAGGAAAGGCCATGCCTTAATTACCATATAGGCCAATGCAGCGCCCCATGTGATGGTAAAATAAGCAGCGAGGAATACAAAAAGTTTGTTGACGAGGCAGTGGATTTTCTTGATGGAAAGCATAACGACATAATTAAAAAAATGCAGGAAAAAATGGAAAAAGCCGCAGAAAATTTGGATTTTGAAACGGCGGCTGCATACAGGGATAAGATAAAAAACATAAAAAGCATAGAGGAACGACAAAAAATGTCTAACACAGGCATTAATGACAGTGATGTTATAGCCTTTGTAAGAGCCTTTGACGACGCTCTTATACAGGTATTTTTCATGCGGGGCGGGAAAATGGTTGGCCGAGAGCATTTTCTTATAAATAATACTGAGGGAATGAGTCGCAACGAGATTATAACGGAATTTGTTAAGCAGTTTTACAGTGGAACAGCATTTATACCTAAAGAGCTTATACTTTCGGAAGAACTTGTTGAAGAAGAAAGACAGATAGTAATTGATTTTTTATCACAGCTTAAAGGAAGCAAGGTAACTGTAACTGTTCCCGTAAGGGGAGAAAAAAAACAGCTTGTTGAGCTGGCCTATAAAAATGCTTCCATAACATTTGAGCAGTTTGGGGAAAAAATGAAACGGGATGAGTCAAGAACAAAAGGCGCTGTTAGCGAGATAAGCACAGCTCTTGGCCTTAAAAAAGTTCCCGAAAGAATAGAGGCATATGATATTTCTGACATACAGGGGTTTCACTCCGTTGGGGCAATGGTTGTGTTTGAAAACGGCAGGCCAAAAAGAAGCGATTACAGAAAATTTAAAATAAAAAGTGTTATTGGCGCCAACGATTTTGCCAGTATGCAGGAGGTTCTTACAAGGCGCATAAATCACGGTATAAAGGACAGTATGGACAAAAAGAACGGAGGTTTTGCCCGCCTTCCGGACCTTATTATGATGGATGGCGGAAAGCCACAAGTTAAAGCCGCGGAAACAGTTCTTATGTCTTTTGGTCTTAACATACCTGTGTGCGGCATGTTTAAAGACGATAGACACAGAACAAAGGGAATTTTATACAAAGGAAAAGAAATATATCTTCCCTCTAATTCCGAGGGATTTAAGCTTGCCACAAGAATACAGGACGAGGTTCATCGGTTTGCCATAGAGTATCATAGAAAGCTCAGGGAATCCTCACAAATAGACTCTGTTTTAAATCATATACCAACTATTGGAAGTGTGCGGCGCAAAGCTCTCCTAAAGCATTTTGGTGACATAGAAAGCATTAAAAATGCCGAGGTGGAAGAGCTTTTAGAGGTGGAGGGAATGAATATACCTTCGGCCGAGGCTGTATACAGCTTTTTCAGACAGCAAAATCCTGACATTAAATGAATAAATGACGAATAATGTTTGATTTTGTATAATGTGTGTGTTAATATTCTTGTTAGAAAAATTTAATTGTGTAAATATATTAAATTTCAGCTTTATAACGGCCGTTTAATGGCGCAAAAAGTGAATTGATTACATGTAAGGCTTAAAAAGCTTTTGGAGGTATTTAAAATGTATTCTATTCCCGTTAAAAAACTTGTAAAGGAGTTCAGGCTTAAGAATGAAATTGAGGAAATAAGCCTTGACGGCATAAAAATAACAAATTTCGCTTTAAACAGACCAGCGTTGCAGCTGGCGGGATTTTTTGATTATTTTGAAAATGATGCCGTTCAGGTTATGGGGCTTGTTGAGCACGCTTATCTTGAAAAGCTGGAGCCGATTTTTAGGGAGCAGGTTTTAAGGCAGCTTTTTTCATATAAGTTTCCATGTCTTATAGTTTGCCATGGCCTTGAGATATTTCCGGAAATACGCATTTTTGCCAGCGAGTTCGGAGTGCCGGTATTCAGAACCGATAAGCCGGAGTACGATTTTATTGAAAATGTTACAAGGTGGCTTAAAAATGAGCTGTCTGAAAGAGTAACAATTCATGGTGTACTTGTTGATATATACGGCGTTGGGGTGCTTATAATAGGCGACAGCGGAATAGGCAAAAGCGAAACGGCTCTTGAGCTTATAAAAAGAGGACACAGGCTTGTGGCCGATGACGCCGTTGAGATAAAAAAAATATCCTATGATACTCTTCAAGGAACATGTCCAGAGCTTATAAAGCATTTTATAGAGATAAGGGGAATAGGTATAATAGACGTTAAGGAGCTTTTTGGAGTAGGCTCTGTAAAGCAGATAAAAAACATTGACCTTGTTATAAAGCTGGAGATGTGGGAAGCCGGAAAAGTGTATACAAAGCTTGGGCTTAATGACGAGTATTACAATATACTTGGCCTTGAGGTTTTATGCAACACAATACCTGTAAGACCAGGAAGGAACACTGCCGTTATATGTGAGGTGGCGGCTATGAATGTGCGTAACAGATTTATGGGTTCTGAAAGCGCTGAGGAAAAGCTTAATGAAAGGCTTAAGGCTTTGAAAAACGAAGATTGATTATGTCTATGGAGGTGTAGATATGTATAGCTTGGGAATTAATTTTGATTTGACATATATAACAGTTGGAATTGTTGACAGTGAAGGTAAAATACTGCTCAAGGAATCAATACCTACGCTTAGATACAGAAAGTTTGAGGAAATAATAAGAGATATGGCGCAGCTTTGCATAGGTGTTGTTAAAAAAGCTGAGCTGGATATGGACAAAGACATAGATTTTATAGGAATAGGCTGCTATGGCAGCATAGACAACAAAAACGGCGTTATGATTTACTCCAGCTATTTTGGCTTTAAAAATGTTAGAATAGCTGATGAGATGAAAAAATATATAAGTAATATACCAATAATATGCGAAAATGACGCCAACTGCTATGCCCTTGCGGAAAGCAGAATAGGAGCGACAAAAGGTCTTAAAAACACCGTAATAGTTACAATAGGCACAGCCATAAGCGGTGGAATTATAATAGACGACAAAATTTATAACGGAAAGGCTTTTGGAGCCGGAGAATTCGGACATCATGTTGTGGTGTTCCAAGGAGAGGAGTGCGAGTGCGGCAGAAACGGCTGCTGGGCGGCCTACGCTTCAACAAACGCACTTGTGCGTGACGCCAGAATTATGGCTATAAGACACCCCGAAAGCTTGTTGTTTAAAATGGTTAACGGCGATTTGCGCTTAATGTCTTTCAGAACGCCATTTGACGCCGCTGAAAGAGGCGATAAGTATTCCGCGCAGATAGTGGCAAACTATAAAAAATATATGGCCCTTGGGCTTATAAATATAGTTAACGTGCTTCAGCCGGAAGCCATAGCCATAGGGGGAAAAATAAGAAAGCTTGGCAGAGATTTTATTAATGATGTAGCTGAGCTTGTAGCTGAGAAGACATTTGGGCAGTATGAGGAAGACAAAAAAACAAAAATATTAATGTGCGACATTGACTATGACGCCGTAATAATCGGCGCAACAATGCTTAAGCACTGACGGCGAGGGATTTGTATGGATATATCAGCGGCTCTTTTTAACTGTGTTAGAAGTGGCCATGTACTTTTAAACGAACCCATGAGCAAACACACTTCATTCAAAACTGGAGGACCGGCCGATTATTTTGTGTGTCCGGAAAATTTAGACGAGCTTAAAAGCGTTATTGATATTTTAAAGAGTAACAATATTAACTATGTTGTCTTTGGAAAAGGCAGCAATATGCTTGTTTCGGATATGGGAATAGACGGGGCCGTTATATATATGGGGAGCTTTTCCCAAATAAAGTCTGACGGAAACATTATAACGGCCGGCTGTGGAGCCGGACTTTCATCAATAGCCCTTAGTGCCTTTGAAAACTCGCTTACTGGGTTTGAGTTTGCCTCCGGCATACCGGGAACGCTTGGCGGCGCTGTTTTTATGAACGCTGGAGCTTATGGAAATGAGATGAAGGACGTTATAAAATGGGTTAGGGCAATAGATGATGACTTAAATGAGGTTAAGCTTTTTAATAACGAGCTTGGTTTTGGATATAGAAAAAGTTTAATAAGTGAAAAGAAACTTATTATTGTTGAGGGCTGTATTGAACTTGAAGAAGGGGAAAAAGACGAAATATTGGCGCGTATGGAAGAGTTGAACAAAAGCCGCAGAGAAAAGCAGCCGCTTAATTTTCCAAGCGCCGGAAGTACATTTAAAAGGCCGGAGGGATATTTTGCCGGAAAACTTATTGAGGAAAGCGGCCTTAAGGGAAAATCAATAGGCGGAGCGAAAGTATCTGAAAAACATGCCGGATTTATAATAAATACCGGAAATGCCACAACAAATGATATACTTGAGCTTATAAAATATTGCCAGAACAAGGTTTTTGAGAAATTTTCAGTAGAATTAGTGCCTGAGGTAAGAATAATAGGCAGAGGTTTGTAAAGGGGCTGATTTATATGAGATTCCTTATAGTAACGGGAATGTCTGGAGCGGGAAAAACAACAGTTCTTAAGTTTTTGGAAGACATAAATTATTTCTGCGCCGATAACATACCGCCGATGCTTATTGTTAAGTTTGCCGAGCTTTTTAACCACAGCAATGAAATAGAAAATATAGCCCTTGGCGTTGATATAAGAGGCGGAAGATTATTTAATGACCTTTTTAAGGGCTTAAAGCAGCTTACCGACAAGGGGTTTGATTATGACATACTTTTTCTTGACGCGGAAGATTCCGTGCTTATAAAGCGTTTTAAAGAAACAAGACGGAATCACCCTCTTTCCAAAAACGGCTCAATAGAGGACGGCATAAAAAAAGAAAGAGAACTGCTTAAGGAAGTGCGGCGCAAGGCGGACTATATAATTGATACAAGCAATATTCTTACAAAAGAGCTTAAGGAACAGATAAACAATATATTTGTTCTGGAAACGGATTTTGACGGCCTTATTATAACAATATACTCGTTTGGCTTTAAATATGGAATACCGCCGGACTCTGATTTGGTTTTTGACGTAAGATTTTTGCCGAACCCATATTATATACCGGCTCTTAAAAGCCTTACGGGAAATGATAAGGCTGTTTATGATTATGTAATGGGATTTGACGAAAGTAAGATTTTTCTTGAAAAGCTTTTGGATATGCTGGACTTTCTTATACCTCAGTATATTAAAGAAGGCAAAACACGGCTTATAATTTCCATAGGCTGCACAGGAGGCAAACATAGGTCGGTTACAATAGCCAACGCTCTTTATAATAAAATGACTGAGAAGAGAAAATCTGTTATGCTTAAGCATATAGATTGTAAAAGCGATGGAAGGCGTTGAATAAATTATAAAAATCTGGAGGTGTTCAAATTTTGTCATTTTCTTATAATGTTAAAAGTGAATTGCTTCATTGTTTTGGAGAAGACGAACATTGCCAGATAGCAGAAATTTCAGCTATTATAAATTTATGCGGACAAATAGTTGAAAGGGAAAATAAAATTTGTGTAAAAATTCAAACTGAAAATGTTATTGTGGCAAGAAAGCTCTTTACATTAATTAAGAAAAATTTTAATATAGAATGTAATATAACAGTTAGGCGCAACAATCAGCTTAAAAAAAACAGGGTTTATATATTATGTGTTGGAGACAACAAAAAACGTGATATTGTTGAAAACTTTCTTAAAATGTGCTGTGTGCGCCAAGAAGCTGGAAAATATAAACTTGGGTATATTGATGAAAACGTGTTTTCTGACGTATGCTGCAAAAGAGCCTATATCAGGGGCGCGTTTTTAGCGTGTGGTTCTGTTAATGACCCTGAAAAAACTTATCATATGGAGTTTGTTGTTTCAAGTTTAGAATGCGCCGAAAGCCTTATGAGCGCTATAAACTCATTTGGTGTGGACTCAAAATATATTTTAAGAAAAGAGCATTATGTTATTTATGTTAAGGAGGGCGAGCAGATAGCCGATATACTTAACATAATAGGGGCTCATGTATCCCTTATGAAGTTTGAGAACATCCGTATTCTTAAAGATATGAGAAACAACGTAAACCGAAGAGTTAACTGTGAAACAGCCAATTTAAGCAAAACTATAAACGCTGCTGTAAAACAAATAGAGGAGATTGAATTTATACGTGATAATTATGGTCTTAAATATCTTCCTCCAATGCTTTATCAGGCAGCAGAAGCAAGGCTTAAATATCCTGACGCCAGTTTAAAGGAGCTTGGCGGAAAGGTTACGCCTCCGGTTGGAAAGTCTGGAATGAACCACAGGCTTCATAAAATAAGTGAAATTGCGCAAAAGCTTATGAAGGGAATGGGAAAAAATTATGATTGAGAAATCTATTGTTGTTAAAAGAACGTTGGACACAAGAAACGCGGCGCTTTTTGTACAAACAGCCAGCAAATTCAGCAGCTCTGTTAAAGTTGCTATTGAGGACAAACTTGTTAATGCAAAAAGCCTTATGTGTATAATATCCCTCGGTATTTGCCCAGGAACTATGCTGAAGCTTACGGCAAGCGGCGATGACGAGCAGGAAGCTGTTGAGGAAATAGCAGGAATATTGGAATAATAAAAATATACATATATTTTATAAATAAAAAATGCCTGTGGATTTAATCCAAAGGCATTTTTGTATTTTTAATGTAGGCCTTAAACTGTTCTCTTACAGGATTTGAAAAAGCCATGTATTGGCTTATTAGAGAAAGCTTTTTTATTGTGTCGTTGTCGTTTGTTTTTGGAACGGCGCAGAAAAAATAAACATTAAATATTTTCGAAATAGTGTCCTCAACTATTCCGTGTTTTTGAACAAATAACTTTATATCTTCAATTTTAACTTCAGTTTCCCGATTTTTGCCAAAGCTTTGAATAAGCTTAAGGCTGTTTTCAGTAAATATTATTTGAGATGAGCCGGATATAGACATAAGATAGATTGAAACTATTATTAATATTGGCAAGAATATTTTCAAATAGTATATACTTGTGTAAAGTTTTGTTTGAGATATGGCCAAGGCAACAAAATAGAATATCAAAAGGGCAATAAATGTTTTTGATATTGGCGCCGCTGCCTGAAGCCGGCTTGTTTTAAAAGTGTTATTCATAATTAGGGCCCTCCGTTTTTATATGATTTTACCAGAACATAGGTCTTAAGGCAAGTGATGTTAAATACGTTTCATTATATTAAATATAATCTTGACTGTCAGGCTTAACATGTTTATGTGTCGAAAAATATAATTATTTAAAAAATATGTTTGCAACGTGTTTTTAAAACTGAAAGGAAAACTAAAAGCTATTGTTATATTTTTAGTTGAATTAGTCTATTTTGATTTTATTTACTAAATGAAATTAAAATTAATTTAATATTGACTGTAAAAAAATAAAAGGTTATACTATTTAAATGAATTTACAGTCTATTTAGTATTCAGGAGGTGGGTTATATGGACAGCGGCCGAAGTTGTACATCAGAAGTTGTTCCTTTATGTTTTAATTTTGATTTTCCGGCCGTGTCATATGCCTGAGTTTCTTTTGTTAGCCAAAAGTTCCTGTTAGCGCGGCCGGTTTTGTGCCGCGCTTTTTTGCGCAATTAAACAGGAATGGAGTGGTTAAAATGGAGGAAAAGAAAAATTATGACGAGCTTATAAGGCTACTTAATCAGTGCAAATATGCTGAGCTTAAAGAGAAAATAAACGAGGAGAACGCGGCTAATTTAGCAGAGTTTTTTGAGGAAGTGCCTGAAGATAAAAGGCTTCTTGTGTTCCGGCTTTTAACAAAAGACAATGCGGCCGACACATTTTCCTATATGGACAGCGACATGCAGGAGGATATAGTTAACTCAATTACAGACAACGAGGTTCACACAATTATTGATGAGTTAAGCGTTGATGACGCTGTTGATTTTCTTGGAGAACTTCCTGCCAATGTTGTAAAAAAAATATTAAAGGATGTAAGTGAGGACAGAAGAAATATAATTAATCACTTCCTCAATTATCCGGATGACTGTGCTGGAAGCATAATGACAATAGAGTTTATGGAATTCCATTGGGATTATACCATTGGAAAAGCCATGGAACTTATAAGAAAAACAGGGTTTGACAAAGAAACTATATATTCATGTTATATTGTTGATAATAAAAGAAAGCTGGTTGGCGTTGTTTCACTAAGAACGTTACTGCTTTCGGACGATAACAAAAAAGTTTCGGATATAATGGAGGACGATGTTATATTCGTTCACACTCTTGATGACCAAGAGGATATAGCCAATATATTTAAGAAGTATAATCTTATAGCGCTTCCTGTTGTTGACAATGAAAGAAGACTTGTAGGAATTATAACCGTAGACGACATTGTTGACGTTATTGAAGAAGAGAATACAGAGGATATAGAGAAGATGTCGGCCCTTTTGCCTTCGGAGGACGAATATCTTAAAACGGGTGTTTTGTCTTTGGCCAAGAACAGAATAGTTTGGCTTCTTGTTCTTATGGTTTCTGGTACATTCTCAAGCGCTATAATAAATGGTTATGAAAGTGTTCTTGCCTCGTCGGTTATGTTGGCATCGTTTATACCAATACTTATGGATACGGGAGGAAATGCCGGTTCTCAGGCGTCAACGCTTATAATAAGAGGTATGGCTGTTGGCGAGATTGCTCTAAGTGATATTTTAACGGTTATATGGAAAGAAGTGCGTGTTGGGTTTATATGCGGTGTTATACTTTCGGCAGTTAATTTTTTAAGGCTTATGATATTTGGAGGAACTCCGCTTATGGTTAATATAACAATAAGTTTGAGCCTTTGTATAACGGTTATTGTATCGAAAACAATAGGCTGTGTGCTTCCAATGTTTGCTAAAAAACTGCATTTTGACCCGGCTATAATGGCCGGACCCCTTATAACAACCGTTGTGGACTCTGTATCACTTATAGTGTTCTTTAATATAGCAAGCATTTTTATTTTATAAATGTTCCCATAAAAATTACCGTAAAACAATGTTTAATAAAAACACGCATAAAACAGGCGCTTCCCTTTTTGAATGATTGGTATGGAAAGCGCCTGTTTTATAATGGTTATTATGTGTTATATTTTAAATTGATTTAACGGCTATTTAAGAAATTTACTTTAACATACTTGGATATTTTTATAACTTGGAAAGTATTTTTAAAATAACCGGTTTTTCTATATTAACAGCTTTTTGAGGGCATAGTTCCTGACAGCAGTAGCAACGTATGCATTTTTTTAAATCGGCATGAGCCTTTTTATTTTTTATGGTTATTATTTTGGCCGGACAACTTTCGGCGCATATTCCGCAGCCAACGCATCTTTGTGTAAATACAGGTCTTGGGTACATGTGGAGTTTAACAAAGTTCTCAAGAAACTTTGGAGGATTTCCGCCTATAAAGTGAATACCATGGTTTTCCGGAACCTTAAAATCCTTTATAGTAAATTTATTTATATCACAGCCGATAATTTTTATTTCATCTGTGGATTTTGGGCATATGCCTCGTTCAATAGCGCATTTTAAAAGTGGTATTTCCTTAGGCTGAGCGTTTATTATTTTAGCCGCTGCCAAATCAAGCTCAAAGGGATTGTCCGAAGCCATTATAAGGCCTATATCTCTTGGTGTTCCGGCTGTTGGACCGTTCCCCTCCATGCCTGTAACGGCGTCAAGAAAAGATAGAACCGGATTTACGTATGAGCAAATATCAATAAGACAGTTGGCAAAACTTTCTCCGTCTTGGCAGTTAAAATGATATTCGGCCTTTGTTGTGCCAGGAACAGCGCCGTACATATTTTTGGCGGCTCCAGTCATTCTTGTCATGGAGTGGCTTTTAAGCTTGCCAACGGATATTACTTTGTCGGCCTTAAGAACCATGTTTGTTATTGTAAGGCTTTTTAATTTAACGCCATTTGGATTTTTAACTTTAGAAGAAGTGGTGTCTATGTTTAAGGAAGCGCCAGATTTTTCAGCTGCGTCTGCCATACCCGTATATTTATATATGCTTTTTAAAAGCATTTCGCTGAAAGGACCGCCGGGACTGTCGCCTATTTGAACCTCAGCGCCGTAATTTACCAAAACTTCGGCTATGGCCTGTACTACAAAGGGGTGAGTTGTGGCGGCTTCTTCCGGTTTTTTTCGCATAACAAGGTTAGTTTTTAAAAGTACTTTGTCACCTTTTTTAATATATTTCTCTACGCCGCCTAAATTCTCAAAAGTTTTTAAAACGGCTTCTTTTACTTTTTGATATTCGTATGTTCTGCATTCCTCAAGTGAAATTAAAATATATACCGCCTCCCAGAATATTTTATTGATAGAATACCACAAATTACACATTTTAACTATCAGTTTGTGCTATAATTATTAAAAAATATGTGGGAGATGACAACGTGAAAGATTATTTTATAAATAACCGAAAAAAGCTTACAGATAAAATGGAAAACGGCGATGCGGTTTTTTTGTTTGCCGGAAAAGCTCCCGTAAAGCGTGGAGATGAAAATTACCCTTTTACTCCAGACAGGAATTTTTACTATTTAACCGGCATTGACAGGGAAAATGTTATATTTGTTATGGCAAAAGGTGTAAGCGGTGTAAGCGAGCGGCTTTATATAGAGCCTGACAATGGGCAAATGGCACGCTGGATAGGCGCTAATATGACAGCGGAAGAAGCCGAAAGCGCGAGTGGAATAAGTGACATAAAATTTATAGACAGTTTTAAAGAGGATATTTTAAAGTTTAACATAAAAAGAGTATGGATAGATTTTGAAAGAAAGGATTTAAGTAAAGAGCATACAGAAGAAGGACTTAAGGAGTTTATAAAAGTTCCATTTTGCGATATTTTCCCGATTATTTCGGAGTTAAGAACAATAAAGGAAAAATGGGAAATAGATAGAATGAGAAAAGCCATTGACATTACCCGCCTTGGAATTGAGGAAATGATGAAAAACTCTAAAGCTGGTATGCATGAGTATGAGATAGAGGCTTATTATGATTTTGTTTTAAAGAAAAACGGCGTTAAGGACAAGGCCTTTCAAACAATAGCCGCGGCGGGACATAACGGAACAATACTTCACTATACGCAAAATAATGGGGTTGCCGAAGATAACTCACTTATTTTAATTGACGCAGGAGCACAATGGGAATATTATAACGGCGATATATCAAGAACATTTCCAGTTAATGGAAAGTTTACCGAAAGGCAGAAGCTTGTTTATAACATAGTTCTTAACGGCCAAAAGCTTGTTATAGACAATATAAAGCCAGGCGTGCCATATCTGCGCCTTAATGAGATATTGAAGGATTATTACTTTGATGAATTGAAAAAGCTGGGCCTTGTAAGCAGCAAAGAGGAAGTGTTTAACTACTACTTTCATGGCGTAAGCCACTTTATAGGGGCCGAAACCCACGATGTTGGCGACAGAAGCCAAACGTTAAAGGCCGGAATGGTTATAAGCGTTGAGCCTGGACTTTATATATCCGAATGGGATATTGGAATAAGAATAGAAGACGATGCCCTTGTTACTGAGGACGGCTGCGAGATACTTACAAAAGGAATGATTAAAACTGTTGAAGAGATAGAGAGCTTTATGGCAGGTAAAAAATAATGTCTGATTTTAGTGAGTTTGAGCTTTATGAGCCTGTTAAGGATTTTTTTGAGAACCTTGGCTACAGTGTTATGGGCGAGGTTAAAAACTGCGACATTGTCGCAAAAAAAGATGACGATATAATTATATGTGAAATTAAAAAAAGCTTTAATATAACGCTTGTTTATCAGCTTATGGAGCGTCAAAGTCTGTCAAGATTTGTTTACGCTGTTATACCAAGGCCTAAAAAGGGGGCTAAAGGCCGCAGTTGGAGGAATATGCTTAAGCTTTGTAAAAAGCTTGACTTTGGACTTATAACTGTGGCCATTGACAGCCCTGTTAGGCTTGTTGAGGTTATAGCCGAACCAGAAGGAAGTATTTCTTCCAAAAACAGTAAAAAGGAAAAAAGCCTTAAAAAAGAAATATCCTTAAGAACAGGAGATTATAATAGGGGAGGCGTTAACAGACGAAAAATAATGACAGCTTACAGAGAAAGAAGTATAGAGCTTTTATGTATGGCTGATAAATTGGGTTCATTAACGTTAAACAGCCTTAGGGAATTTGGATATGATAAAAAAGAATACTCTATAATTTACAAAAACTACTACAGCTGGTTTAAAAAAGAAGGAAAGGGCGTTTATTCATTGTCTGACGAGGGAAAGAAGATTCTTGAAAATGATGAATATTCAAAAGTAGTGGAATTTTATAAAAAGCAAATTGACGATATATTAAAATAATACAAAAATTCTACATGATATATGAATATTGACTTTTATTATGTATATTCTGACATGTTTCAGGTGTTTTTTCTTTATCGTTTATTTAGAAAATACATTAAACGTAAAATATGATATTGTGTAACTAATAATAAAACTTTATAATATATATAAAAACTTACCGAAGGTGATTTTAATGGATTATAAAGTTCTTATTATTAAAATGCTTGTAAAAATTAATGATGAAACAAGACTTAAAATGATATACGATTTTTTGTGCAAAATTGTAAACGGGCTGGAGTAGTCAGCCCGTTTGTTATGTATATAAAAGTATTTTTGTTCCGGTCTTTGCTTTTGAACCGCCTTTGGGAAACTGGTTTAAAACAATTTTTCCATTTCCTATAACTTCGTATTTTAAACCTAACGAAATTAATTGACTTTCGGCCTCTGATAAACTTTTTGATGTAAAATCGCTTATGGATACGGATTGTTCCTTGGTTTCTTGGACGCTGGAAATTTCGAGCGCTTCAGGCTCTATTTTTTTGTATTTTATTATTTTCTCAGCCATATTTTTAAATGCCGGAGCCGCTGTTGTAACTCCGTCGGCATATTCAAATGGTTTATCCATAACCACAAGAGCCGCTATTTCAGGGTCGTCGGCAGGGAAAAATCCGGCAAATGTTATAGTGTAAAGGCCTTCGCTTCTGTTTTGCTGCTGGCCTGTTCCGGATTTTGCGGCTATTTTATAGCCGTCTATTTTGGCTTTTTTTCCAGTTCCTTTTTCAACAACAGAAACCATAAACTGAGTTACCTTACGGCAGTTTTCTTCTGATATTACAGTTCTTTTTATTTCCGGTTTAAATTCCTTAACAATGCTTCCGTTTGGAGATATTATTTTTGATACTGTATAGGGCTTTAAAATTTGTCCGCCGTTGGCTATTGCGCACAGAGCTGTAAGAGACTGCAAAGGAGTGGCGTTAAATGACTGGCCAAATGAGCTTGTAGCAAGTTCAACAGGACCAAGACTTTCTTCGGGATAAACAAGAGAAGAGGCGCTTTCTTCTCCAGGGAGGTCTATTCCGGTTTTACGACCAAATCCAAAATCTATTTGGTATTTGTAAAAAATACTTTTTCCCATTATATCCGCTATATCCATCATAGCGCAGTTGCAGGAACTTGACAGGGCTTCCTCAAGGGTTTCATTTCCATGACCGGAACGTCTTATGCAGTGTATTCTTCTGTCGGCAACCTGTTTGTAGCCTTGGCAATAAAAAGTGGAATTTTCATTTATAGTTTTTTCATCAAGAGCCGCGGCTGTTATAAGCGGCTTAAATATTGAGCCGGGTTCGAATGTGCTAGATATGTTGTAGTTTCTCCACATTCCGTTAAGATATTCCGACTGTTCATTTGAAGTTAAAGCGTTAAATTCCTCAACTGCCATTCCAACAGGCGTTGAAGGATTATTCAAGTCGAAATCGTTGGAATCTGCCATAGCCAATATTTCTCCGGTTTTGGGGTTCATTACAAGAGCCGACGCCGTTTCACATGGAAATGACTCCGTAATTTCCTTAACACACTCGTCAGCGGCTTTTTGAATGTTTATATCTATTGTTGAAACTATTGTGTTTCCGTTTTCAGGTTCTATATACTCGGTTTTTATTTTTCCGCCATTTATGGTTTTGAACATTCGTCCGTCTTTTCCTGTAAGGTATTCATTATACTGTTTTTCAATTCCGGATTGAGTTTCACCACGTGTAAAGCCTATGGCCTTTGAGGCAAGGTGTGAGTATGGGTATGACCTCTTTTCATTTGGCTCAAGCCATACGCCGCTTAGATTAAGATTTTTTATTTTATCGGCAGTTTCTGCCGGAACGGACTTTGCCAATGTTTGGTAGTAGGGGCTATATACCAATGTGCCGTCAGCATTTTTTTCTGTGTATTTAACAATCTCGTCATACGGTATGCCAAGTATTTCAGACAGAGATAACATTGTTGCTTCAGCCTTATCTTTTTGGTTATTTTCTGTAAGATATAAAATTGTTGCCGGTTCAAAAATAACATTGTAAACAGGTGTGCTTTCGGCAATAACAATGCCATTCCTGTCGGTAATTTTCCCGCGGGAAGCAGGTACGGCAATATCTAACGAGCCAGTCTGCTGATTTATGGAAGCTATGGAATATTCTTTGCCATAACACACTTTAATATATAGTATCCTTCCCATAAGAAAAATAAAAATCGATAGAAAAACAGCAAACATTATGTATAGCTTTGATTTCATATGTGCCTCCATTAAAAACTACAAATGTAAGATTTGCTTTAAATATTACATCTGTAATTTTTAAAAGTCAATACTTTTTATTTGACTTGGATAAAAATGATGATATAATCATATTAATATTACATATGTAGGAGATGTTTTGATGAGTGTTAAAATTTCGGAGGCCGAGTTTGAGATAATGGATGTTATATGGGCCAACGCCCCCATAAGCACCAACGAGGTTATAGAAAAAATTGACGGAAAAAACGGATGGAGCCCAAAAACTATACAAACTCTCCTTTCAAGGCTTGTTAAAAAAGGGGCTTTGGGAGTTACCAAAAGAAGCAGAGAGTTTGTTTACAGCCCTCTTGTAGATAAAAAAGACTATGTTTTTGAGGAGAGTGAAAGCTTTCTTCACAAATTTTATAACGGAACTCTTAATTCTATGGTAATGAATTTTATAGAGCAGGACAAGCTTACGGACAGCGACATAGAGGAGCTGAAAAAAATGCTTGACAAAAGAAAAAACGGGAGGTAACGGGTTTGAATTTTTATTTGTCCGGATTTTTAATAAACTCGGTTTATATATCTGTTTTTATTTTTGCCGTTGTTTTTGCCAGAAAATGGTTTAAAAATAAGGTGTCATATTCTTTCGGATTTAAAATTTGGTATATACTTATGGCAGTTATGTTTATTCCGTTTTTGCCGTTTAATTTTAGATTTTTAAATTTTAATGGCGGTTTAAGCGGACAAAATTCCGCAGCAAACAATTTAGCCGAAGGTTTGTCCCAAAATACTGTTGATGCCGAACAAATAAAGGATTTCGCTGTTTCGGTTAACAGAGCTTTTCCGGATTTTTTGAATACTGCCGCAATAGCTTTGTATATCATAGGAGTTATTGCCGTTTTTGTAATGTTTTTATACAGCGTTTACAACACAAAAAAACTGCGTATGGATTCATTTGAGGCTGATGACAGAATTTTAAATATATTTGATAGTTGCGTTAAAACCCTTGGAATAAACAAAAATGTAAATGTAATGATGTCGGATAAGATAAAATCTCCGGTTATAATGGGAGTTATAAATCCGGTTGTGCTTCTTCCGCTTAATATATACTCCTTTAAAGACAAAAATATTGAGTATATAATACTGCATGAGCTTGGCCATTTTAAAAACAAAGACATACATGTTTGTTGTATTATGTGCTTGCTTAAGGCGTTTTACTGGTTTAATCCTGTTGTATGGTGGGGTTTTAAGCAGATGAAAGATGAAATGGAAATTTTAAGCGATAATGTTGTTCTTGAGAATATAGACAGAGACCTTGCCGGCGATTATGGTTTAACAATGATTAGTTTTGCGGAAAAGACTCTTGTAAACCCATACGGATTGTACGCGGGTTTTGGAAGCTCCAAAAAGCAGCTTAAATATCGTATTGAAAACATAGCCGAATTCGCTGCCGAGACAATGGCTAAAAAAATTAAAGGCGCGGCGTTGGTGTTTGTTTTGGCTGCTGTTATGCTGGCACAGCTTCCTAACAGGCCGGTTTTGGCTTTTGATAATTATTACAAAACGGAAAAAGAGTTTGTTAATGTTGATTTAAGCCAATATTTTAATGGCATTAACGGTACGGCCGTTATATACAGTCCTTATAAAAACGAGTATGTTGTGTATAATAAAGAACTTTCAACAAAAAGGGTTTCTCCAAACAGCACATATAAAATATACAGCGCTTTGTCGGCCCTTGAAAATGGGATTATAACTCCGGATTCTTCTGAAATAAAATGGGACGGAACGGAGAATGAGTTTATTGAGTGGAATGGAGACCAGAATTTGAACAGCGCCATGAAAAACTCCGTTAACTGGTATTTTAAGGAACTTGACAATAGAAACGGATATGATAATATTGAAAGTTTTCTTAAAACCATAGGCTATGGCAACTGTGATTTCAGCGGAGGAAATGATTTTTGGTTGGAGTCTTCACTTAAAATATCTGCTGTTGAACAGGTGGAACTTTTAAGCGGACTTTACAGCAATAGTTTCGGCTGTGACGAGAAAAATATTTCTGCTGTAAAAGACTCTATGTTTATTGGGTCATCTGAAAGAGGCAAACTTTATGGAAAAACGGGAACGGGTGCTGTTAATGGTAAAAATGTTAATGGAAGTTTTATAGGCTTTGTTGAAAGTGGAAACGGACCTGTGTTTTTTGCCGTTAATATGGAAGGAGGAAGCACAGGAGCAGACGCTGGGGAAACAGCCGTTAGAATATTAAGTTATATGGGATTATATTAAAATAAAGCGGCATTTGATGTATGATTTAATATGAGTTAAAACTTTATAATTTACATTTTTTGAAGGTTAATAAATTTAAAAATAAAGATAAAGCCCTTTTTCTTTGATAAGCTTTTTTGCTTATTGTCATTGAAATAGGGCTTTTTATTTACTATATGGCGCTTTATATTTAGTTTTTATTTTGTGGTTAGAAAAGAATTTTGGTTGTCAGGACAGAAAGTAATATGTATATTTATTGCTCAGCTGTAAGATAGGTATTGACTTTTAAATATTACAGATGTAATATATTTAAAAATTACAAAAGTAATATTTAAAGGAGAATTATATGAGGTCCAAAAACAGCTTAAATATACGATTAAAAATTTTTGTTGCCGTAATACTTTCGCTTTTTATATCTGTGGCAGCAAGGCTTTACTATATACAAATTGTAAAGGGCGAGGAATATATGAATAATGCTGCGGCAACGGTAATAAGAACGGTGGAGTATCCGGCAGCCAGAGGAAATATATACGACAAATATGGAAGGGCTTTGGCAGAAAACAAGGTTAAATATGACCTTAAAATTGACCTTAGCGTTAAGGGAAGCGGAAACATTGATGATATT
>CAJFUS010000050.1 GCA_904420235.1 Candidatus Neoanaerotignum tabaqchaliae | reverse complement strand
CCCATGCGGCCATTAGGCTGGAAAACGCCTTATCAGGTACTTAAGGATTATTTGCAGTCTGTGTAACATATGTTTGACAAACCTACAATTATGTATTTTTTTAGTATAGCTAAACCATTGACATATAATTTTAAGATTGGTAAAATAAAAATTTTGATTTAAACAAAAAGTTATGTTATAATAAGTAACTATAAAGGTTATTTATGGTTATTTTATTATTATATTGGTATTTTTTTCTCATTTCTGGAAACGCTAATTAATAAAAGGATATGTTGTTTGAGTGTGCTGAAAAGGAAGTGTCTGAATGTTTGAAAAGGGAGCTGAAATTGTTTACCCCATGTATGGCGCCGGAGTGGTAGAGTTTATTGAAAGCGACATTGTTGACGGCCTTGAACAGAAGCATTATATTATACGTATACCAAACGGAAATCTTAAAATTAAGGTTGGCGTGTCGAAGGCTGAGAAAATAGGCATACGGCCTGTATCAAGCGATGAGGAAATTTCAAATGCAATAAAAAAAGCGGCTAATACCGAAACAAAAATGCAGTCTAACTGGAACATAAGATATAAAGAAAATCTTGAGAAAATACGCACGGGAGGCATATATGAAGTTGCAGAAGTTGCAAGAAGCCTGTGCCTTAGAGAAAGAGAGCGAGGTCTTTCGGGCGCTGAGAAAAAAATGTTTAACAACGCAAGACAAATTGTGTTGAGCGAGGTCGTTTTTTCAAAGAAAATGGCGAAAGATAAGGCAGAAGAATATCTTGCGCACGAACTGTTTTGCTGATATTATAATAACCGGATACATTTTTTTATGTATCCGGATTTTATTAAATAAAAAATAAAGAAAGGGGGTCGGTTAAAATTAAAAGACTTTTTGAGGTTATTGAAAGCTTAATTTTTACATTAGCTGTATGTTTTGCCCTAAGAGAAATATATTGGGCTTATTATAATAAAATAGGGGACGTTATACCATCATACTCATATATAATATGCGGTATTTTGCTTGGCGTTGTCTTTTTCTTTATGTTCTCGCATATAATAAGCGAAGCCATTATAAATAAAATGGATAAAACAACGGCTAAACTGTCAAAAATGAGCCTTAAAGAGCTTTTGGCAAGCATTTTTGGAATAATTGTGGGACTTGTTATAGCAAATCTTGTGGGCATACCGGTAAGCAAATATGGAATTATAGGTTCTTTTATAATAATACTTTTAAATATAGTTTTCGCCGTTTTAGGATATAAAGTTGCCCGAAACAAAAAAGACGAAATAGACGACTTCGGCGGAATACTTCAGGGAGCAAGGCTTGCAGGCAAAAATTATACATATGGGAAGCCGAAAATACTTGACACAAGCGTAATTATTGATGGCCGTATACTTGACTTGCTTAAAACCGGATTTATTGAAGGCAAAATAATAATACCCAACTTTGTTCTTGAAGAGCTTAGGCACATAGCTGACTCAGCGGATTCCCTTAAAAGGAACAGGGGACGACGCGGACTTGACATACTTAACGAAATACAAAAGCAGCTTGCCGTAAGTGTTGAAATAGTTGACTATAACATAAAGGAGCCGTTGGAGGTTGATTCTAAGCTGCTTAAAATGGCTGAAAAGTTAGACGCCTTTGTTGTTACAAACGATTTTAATCTTAATAAAGTTGCGGAATTTCAAGGTGTTAAAGTTCTTAACATAAACGAACTGTCAAACGCCATAAAACCGGTTGTTCTTCCCGGAGAAGAAATGAAAGTTACGATAATTAAAAGCGGAAAAGAACATGGGCAGGGAATAGCCTATCTTAACGACGGAACAATGATAGTTGTTGACGGCGGAAACAAATTTATAGGCGAAACAATAGATATTACGGTAACAAGCGTGCTTCAAACGGCCGCCGGAAGAATGATATTCGGAAAGAAAAAGGATTAATTCTTAGCCTGTATCCTTAAAATGGGTACAGGCTGTTTTTTGGAGGATTTTGAATGAATAATGACAAATGCGCTGTTATAATAGTGGCTGCCGGCAGCGGAAAACGCATGGGCTCGGGAATTGACAAGCAGTTTATAAATATAGGCGGCATGAGTGTTATTGAAAGAAGTGTTAAAAAATTCGCCATGTGCGAATTTATTGATAACATTGTTGTTGTGTCTTCTAAAGAGAATATAACTCATTGCAGGAAAACATTTGACGGATTTAGGCCAAATTGCGGATTTTCAATTATTTTAGGGGGCAAGGAAAGACAAAATTCCGTTTACAACGGTCTTAAAGAGCTTGATGATAAATGTGAATATGTTATGATACACGACGGCGCAAGACCGTTTGTTGACCATGAAACAATAAAACGTGTTTTTGACGAGGTTTTAGAAAGCGGCGCCTGCGTGCCTGCCGTTCCCGTTAAGGACACCATTAAAAGAGCCGACAGAGAAGGATTTGCGGCGGAAACTCTTAAAAGAGATGAACTTTGGGCTGTGCAAACTCCTCAGGCATTCAGATATGACGTAATAAAAAAAGCTTACGACAACATGAGAGAAAATGAATTCATTACTGATGATGCCTCTGCGGCGGAGCTTAGCGGGGTTAAAGTCAAAATTGTTATGGGAAGCTATAACAACATAAAAATAACAACGCCGGAGGATTTGCCTTTTGTCAAGGCCATAGCGGAAAAGGACAACGAAACATTAAAAATCAATACAAAAAAAGCGGCTTTTTTAAATGAAAAAAGCGGTCCCGTACAAAAAAGAAGAAAACTTGACATATATACTGACGGTGCCTGTTCAGGAAATCCCGGCAAAGGAGGGTATGGGGCTGTTTTGATTTATAATGGAAAAAGAAGGGAAATATCAGCAGGATATGAGCTTACAACAAACAACCGTATGGAACTGCTCTCTGTTATAGAATCTCTCTCTATGCTTAAGGAGCCATGCGACGTTGATTTATACAGCGACTCAAAATATGTAGTTGACGCCGTAAGCAAGGGTTGGATGAAAAAATGGGAAAAAAACGGCTGGATGCGTACAAAAACCGAAAAGGCGCTGAACAGTGATTTATGGATAAGGCTTTCCGAGCTTTTGAAAAAACATAACGTTAATTTTATATGGGTTAAAGGCCATGCCGACAATGTGGAGAATGAAAGATGCGATGAACTGGCAAGAAACGCCATTACATGTCAAAAATTGTTTAAAGATGAGGGTTATGGTTGTTAAAGGTAACTAAAATATGGCTCTAAAATAAATAAAAATAGTTGACACTCTTTGGAAACTGTGATATTCTTGTAATTGTTCCAAATAATTATTTTGTTTTTATGGCAGGAGGATTTTTCAATGAAAAAAGGTACAGTAAAGTGGTTCAACGCGGAAAAAGGTTTCGGATTTATTTCTGTTGAAGGCGAAGATGATGTTTTTGTACATTTCTCAGCTATTCAGGCTGACGGTTACAAAACACTTGAAGAGGGCCAGGCAGTAGAATTCGAAGTTGTTCAGGGCGCTAAAGGACCACAGGCTGCGAACGTAGTACGTATATAATCGATTAGCAATATAGTCAACTGTACAATTTTGGCATTTGATATATAGATAACGGATTATAGAAACACTGAAGCCTTCCCAAACGGGAAGGCTTTTTCGTGCGTAAATATGAAAATTTATATGTCCGTTTTTGTAACTTTTTTGCAAATAGATTTGATAATATTTTTCTATTATGGTAAAATACTTTGGTTAGTTAGTAATTGTATTAATAAAGATTAATGTTGGGAGTAATTTTAGTATGGCAGAAAAAAGAAACGACATTCGCAATGTGGCTATAATAGCTCACGTAGACCACGGCAAAACAACGCTTGTTGACGAGCTTCTTAAACAAAGCGGCACATTCCGCTCAAATCAGGTTGTTCAGGAAAGGGTTATGGACTCTGGAGACATTGAGAGGGAAAGAGGCATAACTATACTTTCAAAAAATACATCTGTTCATTATGGTGACTGTAAAATAAATATAGTTGACACACCCGGGCACGCTGATTTCGGCGGCGAAGTTGAGCGTGTGCTTAAAATGGTTAACGGCGTTGTGCTTGTTGTTGACGCCTTTGAAGGTCCTATGCCTCAAACAAGGTTTGTTCTTAGAAAAGCCCTTGAGCTGGACCTTCCGGTTGTTGTTTGCGTAAACAAAATGGACAGGCCTGAAGCAAGATGCAAAGAGGTTGTTGACGAGGTTCTTGAGCTTTTTATGGAGCTTGACGCCAGTGACGAACAGCTTGACTCGCCGTTTGTTTTTGCCTCGGCCAGAAACGGCGTGGCAACTCTTGACCCCGATGTTCCAGGAAAGGACATGAAGTGCCTTTTTGAGACTATTATAAACCATATACCTGCGCCAGAGGGAGACATAAACGCTCCGCTGCAATCACTTATAACAACAATAGACTATAATGAGTATGTTGGAAGAATCGGCATAGGCAAAATAGAAAACGGCGCCATACATGTTAACGATGACTGTGTAATTGTTAATATACATGACCCTGAGAAAAATGAGAAAGTTAAAATAAGTAAGCTTTATGTATATGAAGGCCTTGAAAGAGTAGAGGTTAAGGAGGCTTATTTCGGCGATATTGTAGCCATAAGCGGAATATCCGACATACACATAGGCGACACAATATGTTCTCCTGAAAAGCCGGAGCCACTGCATTTTGTTAAAATATCCGAGCCTACAATAGCCATGACATTTTCCGTAAATGATAGTCCATTTGCCGGAACAGAAGGAAAATTTGTTACAAGCCGTCATTTAAGGGACAGGCTTTATAAAGAGCTTAACACTGACGTAAGCCTTAGGGTTGAGGACACAGAAACAACAGAAGCTTTCAAGGTTTCTGGAAGAGGCGAGCTCCATCTTTCAATACTTATTGAGACAATGAGAAGGGAAGGCTTTGAATTCCAGGTTGCTAAGCCACAGGTTCTTTATAAAGAAATAGACGGCGAAAAATGCGAGCCTATGGAAAAGGTATATATTGATGTTCCGGAAGAATTTGTTGGAAGCGTAATAGAAAAACTTGGCTCAAGAAAAGGCGAAATGACAGATATGTATCCGTCAAAGGGAGGATACACAAGACTTGTATTCTCAATACCTTCAAGAGGACTTATAGGATATAAAAACGAGTTCCTTACGGATACAAAGGGAAACGGCATAATGAACTCGGTTTTCTCAGGCTATGAGCCATATAAGGGAGAAATAGCCAAACGTTCGCAGGGTTCGCTTATAGCTTTCGAGAGTGGAGAGGCTGTAGCCTATGGTCTTTTTAACGCCCAAGACAGAGGCAGCTTATTTATAGGCGCCGGAGTTAAAGTTTACGCGGGAATGATAGTTGGTAAAAACTCAAGAGCCGACGATATGGAAGTTAACGTTTGCAAAAAGAAACAGCTTACGAACATGAGAACATCAGCGTCGGACGAGGCTCTTAAGCTTGTTCCTCCTATTGAAATGAGTCTTGAGCAGTGCCTTGAGTTTATAGCTGATGACGAACTTGTTGAGGTTACTCCAAAAAGCCTTAGAATGCGCAAAAGAATACTTGACTCACAGCAGAGGAAAAAGGCAAGAAACAGAGCGCAGCAGGCGGCTGAGTGATTTTGTTATTTTTTAGATAGAGGTGCTTTATGGGTTCAGGCAAAAAAGGAAGGTCGTTTATAAAGCAGGCGGCTATATTGGCGGCGGCAGGAATGATAGTTCGTTTTATAGGGTTCCTTTATCGTGTTCCTATGACGGCTATTATAGGCGATTCTGGAAATGCCATATATTCGGCCGGATATCAAGTGTATAACTTTTTGCTTATACTTTCATCGGCCGGCCTTCCTGCGGCCATTGGCAAAATGGTTTCCGAAAGGTTGGCTCTTAAAGAGTATAGAAACGCCCATAAGGTTTTTCGTGTTTCAATGATGTTTTCGGTTGGAATGGGCACATTGGCAATGATTCTTCTTGTTGTGTTTGCCAAGCCCATTGCCGCAAACATACTAAAAATGCCGGATTCATATTACACTCTTTTAACTTTGGCCCCAACCATATTAATAGTTGGCATAATGTCAGTTTACAGGGGATATTTTCAGGGTATGAACAATATGGTGCCAACGGCTTTTTCCCAGATTGTGGAACAGCTTTTTAACGCTGTATCAAGCGTAGCGTTGGCCTATTTGCTTATGAAACAGAGCGTTGCACTTGGAGCCGCGGGAGGAACGCTTGGAACCGGTATAGGCGCATTGGCCGGACTTTTAATGATGATTTTTGTGTATGTGCTTAACATGGGCAGTATTAAAAGAAGAAACACCCGACCGGTAGTTGGATATGAATTGGAATCCAATAGACGCATACTTAAAATTCTTTTGTCAACGGCAGTACCAATTATTATAGGAACAGCTATATACAGCATAACAAATCTTGTTGATACTTTTATGGTTATGTCAAGGCTGCTGGATTCAGGGGCTTTTACCTACAGTGAGGCACAGACGCTTTACGGTCAGCTTCAAGGAAAATATGTTGTGCTTACAACGCTGCCGGTTGCCATATCAACCTCAATAGCTACAGCGGCAATTCCAAACATAGCATCCTCTATGGCGCTAAAAGATAAAAAGGCTGTGGGACGAAAGATTAACATGGCCATAAAAATATCAATGATAATATCAATACCGGCGGCTGTTGGAATGGCGGTTTTATCCGACCAAATACTTATGATGCTTTTCCCAACGGAACCTGGAGGCGGAGAGCTTTTGAAAATCGGCTCAATATCAATAATATTCCTCGCTCTTTCCCAGATAGTTACGGGAACGCTTCAGGGCATAGGAAGAGTTAAAATACCGGCATTAAACGCCTTTTTTGGAGCCATAGTTAAGATAATATTCAATTATTTCCTTATAATAATACCTTCAATTAATGTAAAGGGAGCTGTTATATCAACAATAGCCTGCTATGTTGTTGCATCGGGACTTAACTTTTTTGCTCTTGTTAAAATAACAAAGCTTAAAATTAATCTTGTTGACATAATGATAAAGCCTCTTGCGGCATCGCTTCTTATGGGCGCGATTTGCTTTGGAGTTTATGAAGGCTGTTTTATCCTTATTGATAACAATACGGTTTCGACTCTTGTTTCTGTTATAGCGGCAATGGCTGCGTACTTTGTTATTATGATATTCATAAAAGGAATATTAAAAGATGACATATACACACTTCCAGCTGGAGGTAAAATTGTCTCTATATGTGAAAAGTTTCATTTAATAAAGTAAGTTGGAAATAAGTACGTTTTATACTTCAAATGTCTAAACCTTTGGCTTTTTCCATATTTATGAATAACTAAGTTTGTACTTGTCCATAATATCCTTATGGAAAGAGGGGATATTTTTGGACAGACGTAAAATTTATGTTATAGGCGTTATAATGGCCGCTGTGTGTATCATTTCAGGAATAGGCGGATATTTTTTGGCCTCAGGTCATTTTGGCTTTGAACAGAATATAGCCGAGGAAAACAATAATCCATATTTAAATGAAAACGGAGAACCGGTTATATCATCGCCTAACAAAATAACTCCGTCAACCAAAATTGTATATGAGTATGTATATTCCGAGGACGGAACCGTTAAAACCGTTGAGGAAGAACCGCCATATTTTATGCTTGACCTTACTTTTGACGATATGCTTAAATATTATCCTAACTGGGAGATAGTGTCTTTCTCACCACAAAAGGTTGTTATGCGGAAAACAATTTACGGAAGCGACACCCAAAGATATATTGTAACCGATAGGGATGGGGTTATAGTTGTGTACTATGAGGAAAACGGTGGAAGAAGCTCTATAAAAGAGATAACAAATATAAAAACAGTTGCTTTAAGCAGCGAGGAAAAGGAACGGCTTAAAAAAGGCATAATTGTTGTTGGAGAATATGATTTGAGCCGTGTGCTTGAGGATTACAGCAGTTAAAATGAATATAATAGTGATTAAAACAGCCTCAAAAGGCTGTTTTTTTACAGATTAAAATTTCAAATAATATAGAATTTTAGAATTACGCTGCTTTTATATGTAAATTTTTCAAATAAGTTTTCGATTAATTAGACAGAAACCTTAAAAATAAATCTAAAATCAAATATGAAAATTTTAGTTTTAACTTTGAAATTCTTATGACTTTATATCAAGCTGAAATATATTGTGTTGACATTATATATAAAATAATAATATACTTTAACGCGGGAGTGATATTTTTTGGATAATACAGAACTTAACTGTCTCGCGGTATTCAGTGACGAGACAAAATATTATAGAAATATAAAAAACAGCAAAGCTGATGTTAAAATACGTCTTTTAAAAAATGACGCGGATAGTGTAAGCCTTGTTGTTAATGATGAACCTTTCCCTATGTTGAAAAAACACTCAAAGAATAATTTTGATTATTTTATATACACTTTTGACAGAGAATTTGACACAGACAAATATTATTTTGAGATTGTTAAAAACGACGTGAAATATTACTATTCAAAGGTAGGCGTAAGCAGAGAGCCTTTAAGATACGCTGACTTTTCGGTTATGTGGGACTTTAAAATTCCGGAATGGGCTGTTGGAAACGTTATGTATCAAATATATGTTGATAGGTTTTATAACGGAGACAAAACAAACGATGTAAAGTCTAACGAATATATATATCTTGGGAAACCGGTTATTTTTAGAGATAATTGGAACGAGTACCCTTCGGCGGACGACGTCAGAAACTTTTACGGCGGCGACCTTACCGGAGTTATGGAAAAACTGCCGTATTTAAAGGAGCTTGGAATTGAGACAATATATTTTAACCCAGTATTCGTTTCACCAAGCAATCATAAATATGACACACAGGACTATGAACATATAGACCCCCACATAGGAAAGGTTGTTAATTGCAGCGGCCATGTTCTTGAGAAAACCGACCGCACAAACGAGAATGCTTCTCTTTACTCTTGCATAACAACCAATAATGACAACCTTGAGGCTTCTGACAAGCTGTTTGCCTCTCTTGTTGAAAAGGCCCATAAAAACGGCATAAAAGTTATACTTGACGGCGTTTTTAACCATTGCGGAGCCTTTAATAAATGGCTTAACAGAGAAGGTATATATAAAGACGAAGCCGACGGCGCTTTTAGAAATATTAATAGTAAATTCAGGAATTATTTTATTTGGAACAACGACAGTGACGCCGAGAACTACGAGGCTTGGTGGGGATTTTCAAATCACCCAAAGCTTAATTACGAAGGTTCTAACGAGCTTTTTAACGACATAATGAATGTGGCGGCAAAATGGCTTAAGCCTCCGTTTAATGCCGACGGCTGGAGGATAGACGTTGGAGCCGATTTGGGAAGGTCGCCGGAATATAACCATTATTTTTGGAAAGAATTCAGAAAAAATGTAAAAGCCGTTAATAAAGAGGCATTTATACTGGCGGAGCATTATGGCGACGCGTCGCCATGGCTTGACGGAAAACAATGGGATACCGTTATGAATTATGACGCCTTTATGGAGCCGGTTTCATATTTTTTTACGGGAATGGAAAAACACAGCGATTATTATAACAGTGAGCTTTACAACAACGGTATAGCATTTGCCAACGCCATGGTTCAGGCTATGGCAAAATTGCCATATCAATCCCTTGTTTCGGCCATGAATGAACTTTCAAACCATGACCATTCAAGATTTCTTACAAGAACAAACATGACGGAAGGACGTGTTTCTTTCAGCGGAAGCCCTATGGCTTCTAAAAACACTGACATGCGCATTATGAAAGAAGCCGTTCTTTTTCAAATGACGTGGGTAGGCTCGCCGACTGTATATTACGGAGACGAGGCGGGGGTTTACGGCTGGACTGACCCAGACAACAGAAGGACATATCCTTGGGGTAACGAGAACATGGAAATTTTGAATTTTCATAAACAAGCCATAAAACTCCGCAAAGAAAACGAGATTTTTAAGACAGGTTCAACTATGTTTTTAAACGAGGATACTGGAATTATATCCTATGCCAGATTTTCAGAAGAAGAGATATTTGTTGTTATTTTTAATAACAATAATAACCAGTGTGTTATAGACGTTCCGGTTTGGCGGTGCGGCGCAGTTGAGGAAAACGTTTTTAAAATTATTTTTGATACTGAATATAGCAGTGTTGGAAATATACTCTCAGTTGACAACGGAGTTATAAGTGTTTCTGTCGCGGAAAAAAGCGGGGTTGTTATATACAATGGAAATTAATGTTATATGTGACCATGAAAATTTTATAGCTGTTGAAAAACCGCAGGGAACTCCTGTTCAGCCTGATAAAACAGGGGACGCAGATTTAAAAACCATAGTTCAGAATTTTTGCGGCAGTGAGTGCTTTGTTATAAACCGTCTTGACAGACCAGTTGGCGGAATTGTTTTGATGGCAAAAGAACCGGCCGCAGCAGCGGAATTTACCAAAATAATGACAAACGGCGGTATTGATAAATATTATAAGTGTGTTATAAACGGCTTTATGGAAAGTAAAAATGGCGTTTTAAACGATTTTATGTGGAAAAACTCAAGAACAAATATGTCCGAGATTTGCGGCCCTGAAAAACGCGGCTCTAAAAAAGCCTCTCTTGAGTATGAGGTTGAGGAAGAATTTGAAAGTTTAGAATATGGAAAGCTTTCTCTTGTTAAAATAAAGCTTATTACGGGAAGGCACCACCAAATAAGGCTTCAGTTTTCATCAAGAGGCCATGCTGTTTTGGGCGACAGAAAATATGGCGGACGGGCATTTAATTTTGAAAACATGCCAATATCTCTATGGTCTTGGAAAGTTAAATTTACATACAAAAGAAATGTTTACAATTTAGAATGTAGGCCGCATGGAGGCGTATTTGATAAAATATTTATAAAAAATTAAAAAATATAGTGACAAAATAAATTTTTGTGCTATAATTACTACAATATAATTAAAAGGCTCAAAGAGTCTTTTAATTTTTAAATTTTGTTAGCAGTCATAAGGTTTGGTGGCTGATAAGCAACAAGGTTATATAAAAAGGAAAATAAACATGGATAATAAATGTGACTGACGCAAAATAATAATAGATATGGCCTGCTTAAACAGGCGCTATAAGGAGGAATTAATATGGACGGAGGATTTACAAGAAAAGCTCAAGAGGTTATAAACGCCGCTCAACAGGCTGCCTTAGAGCTTGGACATGACTATATAGGAACCGAACATATATTAATAGGTCTTATTGACGTGAAGGACTCTGTATCAGCCAAAGCCCTTGAAAGCCAAGGAGTATCAAAAAAGGATATAGTTGAGAAAATAGCATCTACAATAGGCATAAATACCGGAAACGGTGTGCCGCAGGGATACACGCCAAGAGTTAAAAGGATAGTTGACAGAAGTGTTCAGGTTGCCCTCAATATGGGAACAGGATATGTTGGAACAGAGCACATACTTATAGCCCTTTTGGGAGAAAGTGACTGCATAGCCGTAAGGATACTTGTTGTTTTGGGAGTTAATATCCAAAGGCTTTACGAGGAAATTATGGAGCTTTTGGGAGAAGGTGACAAGGGACAAAAAACGCCGGCCAATGTTCAGGGCGGGCAGGCACAGGGAGGAGAATCTCTTACGCCGACACTTGATAAATACAGCAGGGATTTTACAAAAATGGCGGCAGAGAACCGCTTTGACCCTATTGTTGGAAGGGATACGGAAATAGAGAGGGTTATACAAATATTAAGCAGACGCTCAAAGAATAATCCTTGCCTTGTAGGCGACCCGGGAGTTGGAAAAACAGCCATAGCCGAGGGCTTGGCCATGAAAATAGCCAAAGGCGACATACCGGAGGTACTTAAAAACAAGAGGATAGTAAATCTTGATTTGTCATCAATGGTGGCCGGCTCAAAATACCGCGGTGAGTTTGAGGAAAGAATGAAAAACGTAATAGATGAGGTTAAAAAAGACGGCAACATAATACTTTTTGTTGACGAAATACACACAATAATAGGCGCCGGAGCCGCCGAGGGTGCCATAGACGCGTCAAAT
>CAJFUS010000049.1 GCA_904420235.1 Candidatus Neoanaerotignum tabaqchaliae | reverse complement strand
GGGCTTACAATCATAGGCTCTATGCCGAAATATTTTTTTAGCCCGTGGGTTAAAGAATACATTATGTTTGGAACAACCGACGATATAATAATGTGCTCAAGATTTTTAGGGTCTATTCCCTCAAAAAGCATAAATTTATAAATCATGCTGCCGGTTTCGTCGGAAGTTTGGTAGTTTGAAGTGGACATTTTGAACCTTGATTTTATCTCATATCCATCAAGAATGCCTATATCTATGTTCGTGTTGCTTACATCAAGAGCCATTAGCATATTGTCGGCCTCCTTAATCTAAAAGTAAAATTTAAGAAAAATTATTAAGACGATTAATTATAACAATATATAGCTTTTTTTTCAACAGTACCGCCGCTTTTAAGCCTTCAAAATTATGTAACGTGCAAAATAAAGATTTAATGTTATAAGTGCAATAAAATAAAGTTAAATTTTAGCTAAAATATATTAACAAAACTAAAGAAATAAAAGGATTGTTGACAGAAGGACGCAGGTTTGCTATTATTTAAAGCAATACCAATATAAAATATATTATATAAAACGGTGTATTTTAATTAAGTATTTATAGTTTAATTATTTTTTTATTTAGGGGGAATTGGGTCCTTATGGACGAAGGCAATTTGAGTCAAATTATTATTGTTGTAATTTGCGTTATTTTTTCAGCGTTTTTCTCGGCTACGGAAACGGCTTTCTCTACTATCAACAAGGTGAGAATGAAAAATTTAGCTAACAACGGCAGCAAACGGGCCGCCGATGTTCTGCGTCTTACTGAAAACTACGGAAAGCTTATATCCACAATACTTATAGGCAACAACATTGTTAACATCACGGCTTCATCGGTTGCGGTTGTGGTGTTTACAAAATATCTTGGAAGCCATGGCGCCTCTGTTTCAACTG
The DNA here is from genome assembly GCA_904420235.1 of Candidatus Neoanaerotignum tabaqchaliae. Lineage (GTDB taxonomy): Bacteria > Bacillota > Clostridia > Lachnospirales > Anaerotignaceae > Neoanaerotignum_A > Neoanaerotignum_A tabaqchaliae. The sequence continues at coordinate 2,208 of CAJFUS010000049.1, read as the reverse complement.
CCGTAATGACTATTGTTATACTTATATTTGGCGAAATTACGCCTAAAAGTGTGGCTAAGGACTTTTCAGAAAGATTTGCGATGTTTGTTGTTCCTGTCGTTAAGTTCTTCTGCTTCATACTTACCCCAATTAATTTTGTGTTTTCGGCTTGGAAGAGTCTTGTTTCAAAGGCAATAAGAACCAAAAATGACGAATCGAAAGGTCTTACAGAGGAGGAGCTTCTTACTATTGTCGAGGAGGCCCAGGACGACGGAGGCATTGATGACGATGAGGGCGAGCTTATAAGAAACGCCATAGAGTTTAATAACATTCAGGTTTCAGATGTTGATACTCCAAGGGTTGATATTGTAGCCGTTGATGAGAACGCCGACAGGGATGAAATAGATAAGGCATTCTGTGAAAGCAATTTCACAAGGCTTCCTGTTTACAGCGAGAATATAGACAACATAATAGGTATAATAAACCAGAAGGATTTTTATAACTCAAGCAAATATAAGGGCGATATAAGAGAAATAATGTCAAAACCGCTTTATGTTATACCAAACATGAAAATATCCGAGCTTCTTCCGCTTTTGCAGAGTAATAAAACCCACTTGGCTGTTGTAAGCGATGAGTATGGCGGAACAGAGGGAATAATAACAATAGAGGACATACTTGAGGAGCTTGTAGGCGAGATTTGGGACGAGCATGACGAGGTTGTTGAGGAATTTAAAAAGACCGGCGAAAATGAGTATATTGTTATGGGAAGCGCTGATTTGGAGGATATGTTTGAGTTTTTTGATCTTGACTTTGACGAGGACGAGTTTGAGAACAACACCGTAGGCGGCTGGATAGTTGAAGAGATGAACCGCATACCTGAAGCCGGCGACAGCTTTGTTTATAAAAATTTAACGGTTAAAGTTACGGAAGTAAGCTCACAGCGTGTAATTGCGGCGGACATTAAAATTAAGCCTGATTATACTGAGGAAAAAGAAGACAAATAAAATAAAAGCGGGCCTTTGCGCCCGCTTGATGTTTATAAAGTTTAATTTTATTTCATAAAAAAGGTTATTGTGAAAAATTGTGTTCAAAAATTAAATGAGATTTTTTAATATAATAAAAAGGCCTTTCATTAAGGGCCTGAAAAAACTGGTTTAAAAAGCGTAATAGTGATATATGCCGTTTTCAAAGCGTCTGTATATTTTATTTATGGCTCTAAGATAGTCCATGTGAGCTATGGCCTCACCAACGGCGAACCATTTTTGTGTTGTTGGAAAATCCAGCCAGCTATTGCATCTTATTGACCATTTCATAAGCCCTGTTATGTCGTAGGCCGTAAGCCCTGGATTTTGTTTTATTATGCCGAAGCATTCGTCAAGGCGCTTAAAATGGTGTTTTTTTATCTCATCAACCCTGTCGTAAAAATCCTTGTCTACCTGTCTGTGAGCCGGAAGAGGAATTTTTACTTTGAAATTTTTTATTTTGTCAAGGCTTTCAATGTAGTCCTTAAGGGAATTTTTAACTCCCGCCCAAAAGGTTATGTTGGGGGTTATGTCAAAAAGAACATGGTCTCCAAGGAACATAATTTCTTCTTTTTCCATATAAAGACACATGTGTCCCGGAGTGTGGCCAGGTGTAAGAACACATGTAAGCTCATAGGGACCTATATGTATTTTATCGCCGTCGTTTAATATTGCGGCCCTGAAAGGCATGTCCGGCGCGTATTTGTCACTGGAATCCTTTTTGGTGTGTATGTTTTTAATAAGCTCCATGGGAAAGCCTTCGGATATAAATTTTCTGTCAAGAACGTTCCAAGAGTGTATCTCGGCATCATCGGTTATGTAGGTGTAGTCAATTTTGCTCATGTATATAATGCCGCCCTTCATTATGTGAGGAGCAAGGCCTATATGGTCTGTGTGCAGATGAGTTAAAAACATGCGGCTTTTTTCAATTTCAACCCCTATTTCATTAAGGCCATCGGTTATTGCGCTGTAACACTCTTTAAGGTTAAACCCTGTATCTATTATAAGATTCTCGGAATCAGTTTTTATAACATAGCAGTTTACGTTTTTTAAAGGACTTTTTGACAGCGGTACATAAATGCTGTATATATCAGGGTTTGAATAGATTTTTTTGTACATAAAATTACCTCGAAAAAATAAAATTGTCTGTTCATAATATTTTATCATATTTTTAAAATGTTACAAGACGGAAGAATATCTTTTATTG
>CAJFUS010000048.1 GCA_904420235.1 Candidatus Neoanaerotignum tabaqchaliae | reverse complement strand
AGAATTTTATTTTTTAAGCGAATATTTTTAATATCATCATAAGCAATATGTTGTTATTAAAAACAAACAGCGCCACCGTTGAGTTTTGAAGCATTGCATAAAACCACGCCATTTTGTCCGCGCTGCAAAAAAATACCGCCAGAACAAAAACAATCCATACTATAAGAACGCCTTGGCAAAGTCCAAAAACAAATCCTCCGGCGGAGTTAAAGCTGTGTATGACAGGCAGTTTTGTAACAATATCAAGCATCATAAGTACAAGTTTAAATATAATTACTATAAATAATGTAACAACAATCATTGATATTATATTTATAAATATGCTTGCTATATATCCAGATATATAATCTCCTACCCCCGTCGCCTTCAATATATCATAGATAACTGGGTTATTATTTTCAATAAGCGACTCCTTCAAAAATTCAGGTATAGAAAGCCCGTTTATAAATTCGTCAGCCGCCACCTCAGATGATACCGAATTTATACCAAGAGCGTTTCCAATTCCGTTTTCAATTATTCCATAAAGCGGCGTTGTCCTAAGGAACTTGCTGAATGTTGGATATATTCTGTTGGCTATTATAATAGACACAACTCCCGGAACAAGCGAAAAGCACGTTTTCACAAGTCCGCGGAAAAGACCCATAACAGCAAAAATTCCTATAACGGCTATAACCGCAATGTCAAGCACATTCAAATATTATCACTTCCTGTTTCCAACATTAACAAAACTTGCGTCAGTATTCGTAACAATAACCGCATTGTTTCCCGAATATGGTATTATATCCCTTATATCCTGTGTTGCCGTATACGACCATCTTTCAGTTAACGAGTCCGAAAGACATGTAAACTCCTTTCCAACACCAATAACAATACTGTTTCCCTCAACTTTAAAATATGTTATATCAGCTTTAGCAGTATATTCGCGCTTTATTCCGCCATTGCTTCCAAGCATGCATACGGTTCCGCTTTCATAACTTTCCATATCGGCTATAGCCTCTCCAAGGGCAAGAACAGCATTTCCGTTGTCAGTAAACCCAACATATTCTATATGGTTTGGTATGTCTGTGCTCCAAATTTCATTACCGCTGTCATCAATGGCAAAAACACAGCTGTCTCCTACTGCTATAAAATCGCCATCATAATAATAAATATACGGAACAATTAAATCCTCTTTTTCAACAGCGGCATAAAAATCTCCTGAATCACTTTCTTTAGCGTCGCTTTTATTCACATAAAAGAACAAAATTCTTGTTTTCATTTCTATATCAGATGTATCAAGATATGAAACGGCCAATACCCTGCTGTCGTCGCTTAAAACAGATGATATGGGATAAACGCCTTCGTCCTGGTCAAAACGTTCAAGAAGCATACTGCCGTCATTTCTGTAAACTTGAACCTTATAATCGTTTCCGGTTTTCTCAACAACAGAGCATGTCCCTTCAGCGTTAACGGAACACTGAACTATGTTCCCGTCTACCTGAGAAGCAAAAGCCAAACCGCTTGTATTATATACCCTTATGTTTCTGCCCTGTATATCGCTAACAACGGCATAGTCACCATTGCTTGACACATTTATGGAAGACATGCTGTATGTGTCGTTCCACACCTGCTGGTCAACAGACTCATAAAATCTTGCCCCGTCTCTTGAGAAATAAAAAAAGCCGTTTTCACACATAACAAATTTAGAGCGGCTATCGTTGTCAAATGTTATTCTTTCCACAGACTGTTCGCTAACGCTGCTCCCGCTGTCATTGCTTTCAGCAGTACTTTCGGTCTCGGCCGACGTTACTGAATTATCCTCGCTTGAAGCGCTCACGCTCTCACTTGATGAGCTTGACACTGATTGGCCCGTAATTTTCGACTGTATTAATCCTACAATATCGATATTATTTAAAAATGCCCCGCCTTTTGAACTTAAACCAAAATAAATGCCTCCGGCACAGGTCATTATAAGTATAACCGCCAAAAATAAAAAATAGTGTTTTTTCCCGCTTTTTTGCTCTTCTTCACTATCAAAATCATCGTTCTCATAATCCTCTTCTTCATAATCGTCATATTTATCGCTCACGGAGTAATCGCCTCCTTACCTACTTTTTAAAACGCTGTTTTTGTGTATAAAAAATCATTGTAATTATACTATACCGGCGTTTAAAAGTCTAACTTTATTTGACTAATTAAAATAAACTTAAGGAGGCTTTAAAAACTCCTGAAATTCATTTTTATGTAAAATTTCAGTATAAACACCGCCTCTATAATTCCCGTAAAGGCAAATACAAAATAAAACTTCTCAACAAAAACCGAAAAGCTTATAAAAGACATTAAATATGACACAACAAAGAAAATCATCATTTTCAAAAATATATTCCTGTTGTTTCCAGCCTTAAACCAGTTAAAAGCGCAGTATCCGTTTCCGGCTGCTGTTGTGTATAAAGCGGCCACAAAAGACAGCGCGTAAAAAATATATGGCAGTTTTCCATACCCTTTCATAATTTCAAGCATAGGCATGTTCCAGTTAGGATTGTACCTTGAAATAATCATCGACAACGCCATAAGCGTTCCAAGAACAAACAAAGCGGCGCACGCCAAAATACAGCCCATTGAACTTTTCCTTCTTATATTTCCAGCGCATTCAACTATAACTGGAACACAGGAAATTATATTGTATAAAGCAAAAATAACTCCATTAACATAAAATTCACCGTTTCCAGCAACTTTCAAAAATAATTCGGCTTCTTCAATATCCCCGAACAAAAAAGATAAAACGGCGCACAAAATTATGCCTAATATAAGCACCGGCACAAGGGCACAGTTAGCCTTAACAATGCCTCCCGTTCCGTTTATAAAAACATATAAACAAAAAATCATAAATAAGGCACTGCCAAAAGCTCTTTTTATACCAAGCATATCTTCCAGCATTGTTCCAAAAGCTGAAATCATAGCCGTAAAAAGCACAAAAAAGAAAGCACCCGTCATAAGGCATACAAATTCGGAAATAGACCTTCCCATTATTTTCTCCATAAATTTGTCATAAGAATAAATTCCCGTTTCAAAGGCAATGTCCATAGACATTTTGCCAAGAATTCCAATAACGGCCATGCTTAAGGCAATAGCCGGAATAAAATATTTTCCGCAGCTTAAAAAATAAACGGCTATTTCGTTTCCTGAGGCAAATCCCGCTCCTATAAGGGTGCCCATAAACAAAAAAGCCGTTTTAAAAATATCTTTTCTCAAAATTAAGCCCCCATACTTAATGTATGATGGCCATGCTTCAATATTCGCTTAAAATTTTGTCATAAAGTTTAATATAATCGTCAGCAGATTTGTCCCATGAGTAATTGCAGCTCATGGCATTTTTAACAACAGTAATCCAGTCATCGCTGTAATATGTCTCAAGGGCCTGATTTATAGCCCACATAAGGCCGTCGGCTGTGTAATGCTCAAAAACAAATCCGTTTCCGGTCTTTGTTTCTCTGTTAAAATGAACTACTGTATCGCACAGTCCTCCGGTTTTTCTTACAACAGGAACCGTTCCATATCTTAAAGAGAACATCTGCCCAAGTCCGCAGGGTTCAAAAAGCGACGGCATAAGAAATATATCGCTTGAGGCATATATTTTTTGCGCCAATATATCGTTAAATGTTATGTTGGCGCTGACCTTTCCCTTGTGCCTTTCCTGTAATCCCTTGAAGAAATCCTCAAGACGTTTTTCACCGGTGCCTAAAATAACAAATTGCACATCTCGGTTAAGCATTTCTTCTGAAGCCCAAGAAACCAAATCAAGCCCCTTCTGGTCGGCCAAGCGTGATATTACACTAATAAGCGGCACGTCTCTTTGCTCAAGGCCAAGCAGTTTTTGAAGCTCATTTTTGTTAAGTTTTTTCTTTTCAACAGAGTTTATATCGTAATTAAAATCAATTCTGCCGTCTGTGGCTGGATTGTTCGCCTCATAATCTATACCGTTTAAAATTCCAAAAAGCCTGTCTTCCCTCAACCGCATAACGCCGTCAAGACCATATCCGTATTGGAAAGTTTTTATTTCCTCGGCGTATGTGGGGCTTACGGTGCTTATGGCGTCGGCATACATAAGTCCCGACTTCATAAAGCTTACCTGACCATAAAATTCCATGTTGCCATAACAGTAATCCGGTATTCCAAGCATTTCCATAGTTTCTCTTGAGAACGTGCCTTGGTATTGAAGATTGTGTATAGTATAAAGAGACTTTATGTTTTTATAAGACGTAAACTTTCCGTATATCTCCTTAAGAAGCATACATATAGGGCCTGTCTGCCAATCGTTGCAGTGTATTATATCCGGATAGAAATCTATAAAACGCAGCATTTCCAAGACAGCTTTGCAAAAGAACGCGAAACGCTCGTTGTCATCGCCATAGCCGTAATAACCTTCTCTTCCAAAATAGTAATCGTTTTCAACAAAATACGTTTTTATGCCGTCATCCTTAAGCAGTATTCCCGCCGGCTGTTTCCTCCAAGAAAGTATTGTCTCAAAGCTGCCAAGATAGTTTATGCCTATAAAATGCTCGTTTTTGATGCTTCTGTATTTGGGTATAACAACCCTTATGTCAGCTCCTCTGTCCTTTAATATCCTTGGCAGAGAACCAACCACATCTCCTAAGCCACCTGACTTGGCAAAAGGCGCCGCCTCCGACGACACAACAAGAACTTTAAGAGGCTCAGATTTAACCATTAATTAACCTCCAATCAATAAATAACCTACAAAATCCCACTAATATTAATTTTACTATGAAAAACATTCCATTTCAAGTAAATAAAAAATTACATGGATTTAATTTTTAAATCCACATATATTATTAGCCTATGTATAAAAAATACCTGTCTATGCCATAAAATATTTAAAACCTCATTTATATTGGACAAATTTGTGTTATACTTACATCAAAATAAAGTTACAGGAGTGATATTATGGACAAAAAGAAAATACCTGAAAGAAACGATATATCTCCCGAATATAAATGGAACCTTACCGACCTTTTTAAAACTGATGATGACTGGGAAAAGGCTTTAAAACAAATAGATATAAGCGGATACGACAAATTCAAAGGTAAAATAGGCGAAAGCGCCTCCAGCCTTCTTAACTTCCTTAAATTCAACGACAAAATATCTATGGAAACCGAAAGGGTTTATGTTTACGCCAATATGCTCCTTCACCAGGACAGCCGTATATCAAAAAGTCAGGAAATGTCAAACAAGGCCGAGATGCTTATGGTGTCTCTTATGAATGCTTCAGCTTTCGCCGCTCCCGAGATAACCTCCATACCTGACGATAAGCTGAAAAATTTCTATAAAGACGAGCCTGACCTTGAGACATACCGCCACTATTTGGAGTCCGTTTCAAGACAAAAACCTCATGTTCTTTCACACGCCGAGGAAGCCATACTTGCAAAAATCGGCAGCTTCTCAAACGCCGCCGAGGACATATTCTCAATGATAAATGACGCTGATATTGTTTTCCCAAATATAAAAGATGAAAACGGCGACAATGTCAGCCTTACAAAAGGGCGCTACGCCAAATTTATGGAAAGCAAAGACCGCTCTGTTAGAAAAGCTGCCTTTGACGCCCTTTACGAAACATATACGAAGCAGAAAAATACTCTTGCGGCCACATATTATTCCAGCGTTAAAAAGGACGCCTTTATGGCCGACGTAAGAAAATACAGTTCCTCCCTTGAGGCCGCCCTTGACGATGACAATATTCCTCTTTCTGTATATGAGAACCTTATATCCTCTGTGCATAAATACCTTCCCTTAATGCATAGATATGTTGACATACGCAAAAAAATACTTGGTGTTGACGAGCTTCACCCTTACGACCTTTACGCGCCCCTTTCTGAAAGCTCAGACATGAAAATAACTTATCAGCAGGCCAAAGATATAATATTAAAAGCCCTTTCGCCGATGGGAGAAGAGTATGTAAACGCCCTTAAAGAAGGTTTTAACGGCGGCTGGATAGACGTTTATGAAAACAGCGGAAAGCGCGGCGGAGCCTATTCTTGGGGAACATATACCTGCCATCCTTATGTCCTTTTAAACCATACCGACAATTTAAATTCCATGTTCACAATAGCTCACGAAATGGGTCACGCCCTTCACAGCTACTACACATGGAAAACTCAGCCGTATATATATTCCGGACACAAAATATTCGTGGCAGAAGTGGCCTCCACATGCAACGAGGCGCTTCTTATGGAATATATGCTTAAAACAACAGAAGACAAAGGCGCCCGCAAATATCTTATAAACTATTTCTTAGAGCAGTTTAAGGGTACATTCTTCCGTCAGGCCATGTTTGCGGAGTTTGAGAAAAAGGCCCATGATATGGTTGAAAGCGGACAGCCTTTAACCTGCGATATATTGTGCCAAATGTACCGCAGTCTTAACGAGCAGTATTTTGGAAACGGTCTTGTAATAGACAGTTATCTTGACCTTGAATGGGCAAGGATACCTCATTTTTACAGCGCTTTTTATGTATATCAATATGCCACAGGATATACGGCCGCAATAGCCCTTTCAAGAAAAATACTTAACGAGGGACAAAAGGCTGTTGATAAATATATCGACTTTCTCGCAAAAGGCAACAGTCAGTATTCCATAGACCTTTTGAAGGGCGCCGGTGTGGACATGACGTCAATAGAGCCTTTCGACAAGGCTATGGCGGTCTTCTCATCGCTTCTTGATATGATGGAAAAGGAATTTTAATTTTATTCCATGTAACAATTCATCTCGAAACCTATTGTCTGTATGTGATATATGTTCTTAAAAGCAATTTTTCTCTACAAAATTCTGAAATATCCACAGTAAAAAAGGGACGTTAAAACGTCCCTTTTAATATACAAATAAAACAACTTTAAACATTAAGTTTCTCTTTGCCGCTGTCAAATTAATTATAAATTCATCTGTTAAATATTACTTTAAAAAGTTATTAATAACTCCATTTTCTAAATCTTTGATATTATATATGTGCTCCATAATGTCAAAAGTTTCCTCTAAATTATTTTTGGCCCTTATCCAACCCTTTCCGCCAGTAAACCAAACAAAATCAAAACCATTAATATTTTTAGATTCTAAAGCCAAGGCTTTATAGCTTCTTTCTGTTTCATTCAATTTGCTGCCTGAACCACTGTAAAAATTTGTTTTAATAACAAAATTAAATCTTTTTTCGCTTTTCCCCTTATTTGAAATTGGAGATAAATCAACTCCCAACCTTTTTGTTATTTCATGAATATACATTTAGTTTTATATTCACTTCTATATTATCAAAGATAAGATTAATAATTTTTATCTTCGCTATTATATAATAACGCAATAACATAAATACAGCCTAACGCAAACCGTTTCCACAAAATATTAAAATATCAATATAAAAAGCAAAACAGATGAAATTTAAAACAATTCCATCTGTTTTCCAGTAACTACTGTTTGCGTTCAACCAACTTGAGATATTCTCCCGTACTATTTATTATAAATCCTCCTAAAAAATAGAAAACGCCAGAGAAACAACCATAATAGTGATGGATTTTTCCGTCAGTAATCCCTTCCATATAGAAATAACAACACATATCACCGTAATCAATATAGCGGCCACAATAAAATATACTTTAAGACCAAAATCTTAATTCATTTTTTCACTCGTCCTCAGGCTCGTCAAAAGACTTAACGTAATAATTGTTTAGCTTTGCCATAACCTTTCCGTGAACCGAATTTTCGGGATAATTTCCTTCTTTATCCGGCTTTCCCGCCTCTGTTCCCATAAGAAGCTCTATGCCCTCGTCAATGGAAGATATGGCGTATATATGAAACTTCCCGTCTTTAACGGCATTAACAACATCATCGTTAAGCATAAGGTCTCCAACATTTGTTTTCGGTATTAAAACTCCCTGATTTCCCATAAGTCCGCGCTTACTGCACAGGTTAAAAAATGCCTCTATTTTCTCATTAACACCGCCTATGGCCTGAATGTCGCCAAATTGATTAACCGACCCCGTAACGGCCATTTCCTGACTTATGGGTATTTCCGAAAGACTTGATATTATGCAGTAAAGCTCTGTGCTCGAGGCGCTGTCGCCGTCTATGCCGCCATAATTCTGCTCAAAACATACCCTGCATGAAAGAGACAGAGGAAACTGCTGGGCATACTTTCCGCCTATATATCCGGCTATTATATTCATGCCCTTTGTGTGGGTGTTGCCGCTCATTTCGGCCTCTTTTTCTATGTTTATAATGCCGCTTTTGCCCATATATGAAACGGCGGTTATTCTGCTTACGTTTCCAAAAGCGTATCCCTCAACGTCAATAACCGAAAGGCCGTTAATCTGGCCTATTCGCTTACCTGTTGTGTCAATCATTACGGAACCGTTGTCAACCATTTCCGCAAGTTTTTCCTCATAAAGCATAAGGCGCTGTTTTTTCTCGTAAATGGCTTTTTTAATGTGCCGTCTTGTAATTATGTCGGCTCCGTCAATCTTTGCCCACGCGTCGGCCTCGCACAAAATTTCTCCTATTTTATTGAACCTTGTTGTAAGTTTATTTTTCCTCTCGGCCATTCTTGATGAGTATTCAATAACTCCTGCCACCGCGTCGGCCTTAAAAGGCATAAGATTATGCTGTTTGGAGTACATCTTTATAAATCTGGCCGTTCCGTATATATTTTCGTCGTTTCTTTCCATTTCATAGTCAAAATCGGCCAATATTTTAAAGTATTTCTCAAAATCCTCCTCATATTCGCAAAGAAGGTCATAATAAAAATTGCTCCCAACAAGAATTATCTTAATTTTAACCTCTATCGGCTCAGGCTCAAGGGTTTGAACCGGCACCGTTCCAAGCTGGTCTCTGAAACCGTCAATTTTTATCTCCCCTGTGCGCATAATTCTTCTTATGGCGTCCCAAGCCTGATAGCTTGACACAATGTCCCTTGCCTGCAAAATAAGATATCCGCCGTTCGCTTTATGGAAAAGTCCGGGCTTTATTTTCATAAAATCAGTTGTGAAATTGCCGAACTCGTTGTCATATTCCATTTCGCCGCAAAGGTTAGCCACTGTGGGATTATAATCAACCACAACCGGCGCTCCCTGCGTTTTTGAATTATCAACAACTAAATTTACTTTATATCTTAACAATATATCCTCCGGAGTTTTTCTGCCTAAAACCGGAATTAAGGCCGCCTGTTCCTCCTCGTCTCCCTGCGGCGGCGTAAATTTTGATATGTTGTCAAGCAAATCCTCCTGAACGTCGGCTATGTATTTTATAGCCTTTTCGTTGTCGCTGTATTTTTCTTGAAGCACGTTTATGTTATAGCTTACGGAAAACATTCCCGTTTTGTAATCCAAATCTCCTATTGCCTTTTTGCATTCTCCGTCGCACTCCTGAATTTCCCTTAACACAGAGGCCGCCATTGACGTAAGCTCTCCGCTTTGGGAATTTATCTCATCTTTCTTCTCATTGCTCAGAGCCTCATATTTTTCCTCGCTCAGCTCTTCTCCCTCAAGCATAGGCATAAAAAACATGCCGCCGTTGGAGCTTTTAACGGCGAAACCATGCTTGGCGGCTATATCCGATATTTCTTTTACAAGAGCGTTGCGCTTCTCATCAAATTTCTTAAGAATATCGCTTTTCTGCTCCTCATAATCGGCAGATGAAAACACCTTAACAAGCTCCGAGTCAAAAAACTCAACAAGCTCGTTCATGTCGTCTCTGAATTCTTTGCCCCTTCCGGCCTCAAATTTAAGAGAAAGAGGCCTTTTGGGCTCATCAAAATTATAAACGTAACAATAATCCCAAGCTTTAGGCTCATTTTTAGCCGCTTCCATGGCGCACATTTTGGCGTATGTAGTCTTTCCAAGCCCCGACGGCCCGCACATATATATGTTGTATCCGTCGGCCTTTATTTTAAGGCCTATGTCCATGGCTTTCCGAGCCCGCTCCTGGCCTATTATGCCGTTAATAGGTTCAAGTTCGTCAGTGCTGTCAAAATTGAAACCTTCAAAATCACATCTGTTGTTAAGCTCGTAATATTTAAGTTCATTGTTTCCAGCCAATTATCCTCTCCTCCTTCTATATAAAAGCTAAATTGTATCGGCGTAATTCTCATAGTTTTCAAAATATTTCCACATTATAACAGCGTCCTCGTTGGTGTCTTTATAATAATTTTTTCTGAAGCCCTCTGGTTTAAATCCATATTTTGAGTAAAGCCTTTGAGCCGCATAGTTGCTTATTTTAACCTCAAGGGTTATGCCTATCATTTCCCTTTTAATGGCCTCGTTTATAAGAGCTTCCATAAGGGCCGCGCCAACGCCCATTTTTCTGTATTCTTCCAAAACGGCCACATTTGTAATTTGGCCTTCTGTTACAACATGCCACATTCCAGCGTATCCAACTATTTTTCCATCACATTTTGCCACAAAATATATAGCCAGCTTGTTTTCGGTCATCTCCCGCATAAAATCCTCTCTGGTCCAAGCTATGGCAAAGCAATTTTCCTCAACTTTAAGTACATCATCTATATCATTAACAGTCATTGGAACTGTTTCTATCATAAAAAGCACTCCCAAAATTATTTTTTCTCTTTTTCCCTTTCCTCAAGCTCTCTTTCCGCCTGAGATTTTCTTAAATAAACCGGAGCAAAATCTCCAAAGTCAACGGCCTTTCCTTCTTTTATAAGCTCAAAAGCCGCGGCTGCAACACTTGCGGCTCTCTGCATATTGCAGTTTACAGGCGCTATTTTAAACATCGGGTTATCCTTTATAACGTCGCTATAAACCTCGGCGGCGTCGCCAAGGAATATTACAGGCATTTCAAAAGACTCGGCAATCTCTATAACCTCCTCAATGCTTCTTGGCTCCTGAGGCACAAGTTCTTCAAGTCCGCTCTCGTTCCACATATAAAAGGCGTTATACACCTGCCGCCTTCTGGCGTCCATTATTGGGCATATAACTTTGTCAGTTTCAAATATATTGTATGCCAGCGCGGTTAATGTAGGAACTGGCACAATTTTTATTCCAAGGCCATGGGCAAGGCCCTTTGCCGTAGCGGCCCCAATTCTTAATCCGGTAAATGACCCAGGCCCCGATGTGCAGGCTATATAGTCCAGCTCTTTAATGTCAAATCCAACATCTTTAATTATTTTGTCTATGGCCGGCATAAGAGTCTGTGAATGGGTCATTTTAAAATTCAGGGTATACTCTCCTATAATTTTACTTTCGTCGGCTATAGCCGCCGACACAGGTCCTCCAGAGGCGTCTATGGCAAGAATTTTCATTTCGCGTTTTCCTCCCCGCTAACTTCGTTAAACATTATTTTTCTGTAATCAAAGCCCTTGTTAAAGTCCTTTTCTATTGTAATCCATACGGCGTTTTCCGGTATTATGTCTTTTATAAGTTCTCCCCATTCTATAAGGCAAACTCCGTCGCCGAAAAAGCAGTCCTCATATCCTGTGTCGTCCATTTCCTCAAGGCTTCCTATGCGGTAAACATCAAAATGATACAGCTTAAGCCTGCCGTCATATTCATTTATAATTGTGAATGTAGGGCTTGTTATATACTCCTCCTCAACTTCAAGGCCCTTGGCAAAGCCCCTTGTAAAAACTGTTTTGCCAACACCCAAATCACCACTTAAACAAAATATATCTCCGCTTTTGGCTTTTTTGCCAAAATCAAAGCCTATTCTTTCGGTTTCTTTCTCGCTGAAAGACTCTATAACCATAAATGTCGCTCCTTTCAGTATGGCATAAAACTGCCGGCGTCAATATTCAGCTTTTCAAAATCATCATTTTTCACAATACCAAGCTTTCCGTCATCTGTTATGCAGGCCAAATTGTTAGACCCTATATAGCATATGTCCTTAATTCCCGAAGCAACCGGCGTTTTGCCGCCTACATAAAATCTTATAAGGCTTCCGTCATCTTTAACATAAAAAACAGTAAGTGTGTCAAAAGCAAACTCCGCCTTATTTATATTTTCGTCCTCTTTAAAGGTATATCCTCCCGAAGAGTAATAAAAATCGCCGTTTGAGTCAATAAAACCGAAATCATTTTTAAGACCGGTAAATGATGCGGTTTCCACATTTTCACCGACGGAAATCCCGCCTTCCGTACTTTTGTTAACATTATTGATATTAAAAACATAAAGGCTTCTGTTTTCTCCGGCTATAACCATAAATTTTCTGCTGTCAGGCGACATCATGGCACTTTCAGGAGCAAAGCCTTTCACTCCCAGTTCAAAGGGCTGGTCTTTAAAGTTTGAGAACATAGTCTTTGTTCCGCCGCTTTCATCAGCCGCCTCATATATTATATACTCGCTTTTCCCGTCTCCTATAACAGCGGCGTCAAAACAGCTTTCTATCTCAAAATCGCAGTTTCCGTTTCTAAAAAAATAGGCTCTGTATGTATCCCCGTTTTCCTCAAATAAAACGACGTCCTCACCGTTTTGGGCAAACCGCATATATTTTATGTTGTCTTTTAAAACATAATCTCTTTTACCGTCTGAAAAATGAACTTCCCAGCCATCTTGTCCGGTTTTGTTTCCATAATAAAACACGTCTTTTCCGGTTTCATACTTTATTTTTTCTGCCTTAACATCATCAAAATTAATAAGCCCCTTAAATGTCTTTAAATATTCTTGGGCAATAACGTTTTCTCCATTATTTATGTTATAGCTGTAAATCTCATTTTCGTAACCATAAATAACCGGCCTTACGGTTTTTCCAAGACCCATAAAAACATTAAGTGTAATAACGGCGCACACTGCCGCCGCGCAAATTCCGCCGACGATATTGCGTACCTTTTTTTCTTTATGGCCAAGAACAATCTTATCGCGGCCCTTTTCACTGCCTTTCATTTCAACAAAAATCCTTTCCAAAAACATTTTGCAAAGTCAAAGGCTGTTCGCAAAATCGCCCTATAACATGCGGCATTTGCAACACCCTTAAAATCGTCACAACCCACAACTTGCCGCCGATTTCATAAACATCCGCCTTTGTCTAAAAATGCGCCACCTTACTTCGCCAGTTAAAACAAAAGACGTGCCTCAAATGGCACGCCTGAAAATTAACAGCTTTTATGGCGAAACAAGCATTCTATTGTCAGATTT
>CAJFUS010000047.1 GCA_904420235.1 Candidatus Neoanaerotignum tabaqchaliae | reverse complement strand
TTTTTAGTTATATTTTTCTCGTTTAAGCATATATATATACATATGGCCTAACTAAATTTTCGGGGATGAGCATAATGAGAAAAAAGGACAACTTCAATTTCGCGGCATTCTTAAGGAATATGGTTCTTGGAATAGCCATAGTTTCCGCCGTATCGGTTGGCGCAATTAAATATACAAACCTTTTTGCCGAAACAGGCGGCAGTGAAATGGTTTTTAAAGAAGACGTATCCGAAAATGATGGCGGCAGCCAAAGCCAGTCAAATATTATTGTTGAGAATACATATACAGATGAAACCCCCGATGAAAATACCGAAACAGAGCCTGTTTTCACAAACACATTGTCGCCGCAGGAATTGGCCGAGCAGCCTGAAACGGATATAAAATATTCCGATGTAAAAAAAGAGGTTAATATAACTGAGGACGATATAAACCAGCTTAGAAATTTTGATTATCTTAAAGGTAAATTTTACATTGTGGACTCAAGAACAGATTTGCTTGAAAGCGATATTGATGTTGACAGCTTCCTTAACATGGATTTTTCAATAGACAACAGTTCAAATGGGCCAAAAGTGCTTATTTTTCACACACATTCTCATGAGATGTATGCAGACAGCGACCCATCAAAGGGACTTGGCGAAGGCATATGGGGAGTTGGCGAGGAGCTTAAAAATATACTTGAAAATGAATATGGCATAAGCGTGCTTCACGATAACGGAAGATATGACGTTGTTGACGGCAAGAATCAAATATTAGGGGCCTATGAGAGAATGGAGCCAGCAATACAAAAAATACTTGACGAGAATCCCTCCATAGAAGTTGTTATAGACATGCACCGAGACGGAGTTAACGAGGATGTTAGGCTTGTTAGCGAGGTTAACGGGAAAACTTGCGCTCAAATAATGTTTTTTAACGGTCTTTGCCGCCTTAATCAAAATGGAACCCTTACAGAGCTGGACTATCTGCCAAATACATATCTAAAAGATAATCTGTCATTCAGTTTTAATCTTCAGCTTTTGGCCAATAAACTTTATCCGTCTTTCACAAGAAGGATTTACGTTAACGCTTATCGTTACAGCCTTCACATGAAGCCTAAATCTCTTCTTATAGAGGTGGGAGCTCAAACAAACACAAAGCAGGAAGCGTTAAACGCTATGGAGCCATTAGCCGACATATTGTCAAGGTTAATTCTGCCAGAATAAAAGCGTATAAAATTTAAATAATAATTTTATGGTTGAGAGATTTTTTATATATGGTTTTTGCGGAATTTTGATTGAGATATTTTGGACCGGACTGCACGCGCTGGAAAGGGGAGACAGAAAATTAACAGGCTATACGTCAATGTGGATGATGCCTATATACGGAAGCGCGGTTTTTCTTGAGCCGTTATGCGGGGCCATATCATTTATGCCGATTATTTTAAGGGGCATTATATACATGATATGCATATTTGCCGCTGAGTTCGCGTCGGGATATTTTATAGAGATCGTTGTGGGACAGTGCCCATGGGATTATAAGAGCGCTAAATATAATGTTTACGGGCTTATAAGGCTTGACTATGCTCCGCTGTGGTTCGCCCTTGGACTGTTTTTTGAAACCGGTTACAGGCTGCTTTCATAAGCAGCCTTTTTGTGTGTGTAAAAAAATTGGCATGGATAAAGAAATAAAATCCACGCTTAGCATCCTAAAGTATGTAATAAGCGCCGTAATATGTGTTATAATTAATAAAAAATTTAAGGCGGTGCTTTATGTATAAAATGCTGTCTTCCGATATAGACGGAACTATTTTAAACAGCCAAGGAAAGCTTATTAAAGAAAATATAGAAGCCGTTAAAAGGCTTATTGATAAAGGGATTATTGTATCTTTATGTACGGGAAGGAACATATCAAGAGCGGTGCCGATAGCCAAAAAGCTTGGGATAAAAGCTCCCATAGTGTGCATAGACGGCATACTTTTGTATGATACACAGCTTAAACGCCCTGTAAACGATATGGTTATGGATTTTAACACAGCTGTGAATATTATTGAAATAGGGAAAAAATACGGTGTTTTCACAGAAGTTTCAAACGGGTTTGGATATTACAAGCACATCCCCAATAAAGAATTTATAAAATATGATTTTAACAACCACCATACTCCCACAGGATACATAAAAAGCTATTTAGGCGGCGTAAGATATTTGAACTCTTATGAAATGCTTAAGGGAGTGCCAGGAAACATATATCAGGTTACAATAGGCTGTGACAAGAGCGTTGCCTGCCATATAGCAGATGAGATAAGAAGTCTTGCCATTGAAGGAGTTGACGTTAGGGACAGTCTGTGGCCGAACTATGTTTTTGTTAACAAAAGCGGCGCTGATAAATCAAGGGGCATTGACATTTTATGCCGCATGTATGATATAAATCCAGAAAATGTTGTAGCCATAGGCGACGATATGAACGACATAGGCATGTTTAAGTTCTGCGGCATGGGAGTTGCCATGAAAAACGCCGCTGAAAATATACAAAAGGCCGCCGATTATGTTACGGATACTAACGACAACGGCGGTTTTGCTAAGGCATGTGAACAGTTTTTTGGAATATGAGGAGAAGAAAAATGGACCTTTTTGAATACTCAAGACAGCTTAACATGAAAAAAACGGCTCCCTTGGCAGCCAGAATGAGACCGGAAACCCTTGATGAGTTTGTGGGACAGAAGCATATCGTTGGAAAAGGGAAAATGCTTTACAGGGCTATAACAGCCGACACTTTAAGCTCCGTTATATTTTATGGTCCTCCTGGAACCGGAAAGACAACATTGGCAAGAATAATAGCCAACACCACAAAAAGGGATTTTGTTCAAATAAACGCCACAACAGCCGGAATAAAAGATATAAAAGAGGTTGTCACAAAGGCAAAGGACAATTTGGGAATGACCGGCAAAAAAACAATACTTTTTATAGATGAGATACACAGGTTCAACAAATCCCAGCAGGACGCCCTTTTGCCCCATGTGGAGGACGGAACAATAGCCCTTATAGGGGCCACAACCGAAAACCCGTATTTTGAGGTGAACAAAGCACTTATAAGCCGAAGTATTGTTTTTGAGCTGGAGCCTCTTAAAACAGAGGACATAAAAAGTCTTATATTAAGAGCCTTTAATGACAATGACAAGGGTTTCGGGGATTTTAAAATAAACGTTGACAACGATGTTGTTGACTTTATAGCCGATGTGTCAAACGGCGACGCCAGAGCGGCCCTTAACGCCGTTGAGCTGGCGGTGCTCTCAACGCCTAAAGACGAAAAAGGATTTATTAATATAGATATGGAAACAGCCCAAGAGTGTATACAAAAAAGGGCCCTTAACTATGAAAAAGACGGGGACAATCATTATGACACCATATCGGCTTTTATAAAAAGCATGAGAGGCTCTGACCCTGACGCGGCCCTTTATTATTTGGCAAAAATGATTTACGCCGGAGAGGACCCTAAATTTATAGCCAGAAGAATTGTTATATGCGCCTCCGAGGACGTTGGAAATGCAGACCCTCACGCCCTTCAAGTGGCTGTGGCGGCGGCACGTGCCGTTGAGTTTGTTGGAATGCCGGAGGGACGCATACCTCTTGCCCAAGCCGTTACATATATTTCATGCGCTCCAAAAAGCAACGCGTCATATATGGGCCTTGATAAAGCTATGGCAGATGTGCGGAACAAAAAAATAAAATCGGTGCCAAATCATTTAAAGGACTGCCACTACAGCGGGGCAGAGAAACTTGGACATGGAATAGGGTATAAATATGCCCATAATTATGATGGAAATTATGTTAAACAGCAGTACCTTCCAGATGAACTTGTAGGAACCGTGTATTACGAGCCTACTGAAAACGGTGTTGAGAAAAGAATAAAGGAGTCTTTGGAAAGACGGAGGAATCTTTGATTATTTTTTTAAAAGGCAGTATGCATTCACTTGTATAAGTGGAAAAATATTTAAAATATAGATAAATGCGGCAAAAGGTATTATATTTTCTTTTGTGAGCATTTAATTTTCGCCTTCCATAAAAAATAATTTTTATGCGGCAAAATCCATGAAAAATAGTATCAACTAAAACAGCGTCTTTTCAATTAAATTTCTGGTTTAAATGGTTAAAAATATAAAATAATTATTATAATCTGATTGATTATTGATTTAACAGTTTTTTCGGCGGAAATCTATTAATACCATTTGGCACAGATTTTGTTTATTATATACAAATTAATATAAAGAAAGGGTTGATATATATTATGAAATATAATTTTGATGAGGTTATAAACAGAGATGGAAACCGTTCGGCAAAATATGACGAGAGGGGAAAAAATTTGGTCGAAGCGACGTGATGCCACTTTGGATAGCAGATATGGACTTTAAAACGGCTCAGCCTATTATTGACGCCTGTGTTAAAAAGGCTGAAGAAGGAATTTGGGGTTATACCTCAAGGCCGGATAGCTATTTTGAGGCCGTTAGGGACTGGGAGAAAAGAAGAAATAACTGGGACGTTGATACAAACATGATGAGCTGGAGCCTTGGGGTTGTTTCGGCCATGGCTTCGATGATTAGACTTTTCAGCAAAGGAGGAGACAAAGTTCTTATACAAACCCCTGTTTATTCTGAATTTTACGATATTGTGGAATCAGCCGGAAGAGTTGTTGTTGAGAATAAACTCAAAGAGGAGAATAGAGTTTGGAATGTTGACTTTGATGATTTTGAGGAAAAAGCCAAAGATTGCTCCATATTTCTGCTTTGCAGCCCTCACAACCCTCTTGGCATTGTTTGGAGCAGAGAAGAGCTTATTAAAATGGAAGAAATATGCCGGAAAAATGATGTGCTTCTTATATCTGATGAAATACATTCCGACTTGATTTTCCACGGCAAAAAACATATTCCAACGGCGAGCCTTTCGGAAAATGCCAAAAAAAGTGTTATAACGTGTGTTTCGGCCACAAAAACCTTTAATCTTGCGGGACTTCAGGCGGCCACAATAATATTCCCTGATT
>CAJFUS010000046.1 GCA_904420235.1 Candidatus Neoanaerotignum tabaqchaliae | reverse complement strand
GGGCGTTAAGGATTTTTTGTTTAAAAGAGCCGGAATTGAAGGCGGAAAGAGCGTTATGTCTTGGAAAGAGTATAAAGAAACCCAGTATAACTATCTTGCTGATGTTATAAGAAAAAGCGTTGACATGGAATATATATACAGCGTAATGGGGGTTAAAAAATAATGGGACTTGTTCATTTATACTGCGGCGACGGAAAGGGAAAAACAACGGCCGCCATAGGTATTGCCGTAAGGGCCGCCGGAAGTGGAATGGAGGTTGTTTTCTGCCAGTTTATGAAGGGGCGGCCCACGTCAGAGCTTAACATATTGAAAAGTGTGGAAAACATTCACGTTTTTAGATGTGAAAGGGATTTTGGCTTCTATTGGCAAATGAGTGAAAAAACAAAGGCCGAGGCCGCAAAGGGCTATGGCGAAGTTTTGAAAAAAGCCATTGCGGAAGCCGAAAAATACGAAAAATGCCTTGTTGTTTTTGACGAGGCCACATACGCCTATAACTATAACTTAATTGACAAAAACCTGTTTGAGAGCTTTATAAAAAACAGGAAAAAGGGAACGGAGATAGTTATAACGGGCAGAGAACCGGCGGATTTTATTGTAAATATCGCCGATTATATATCAGAGATTAAAAAAATACGCCACCCCTTTGACAAAGGAATTGGGGCAAGGGAGGGAATAGAGTTTTGAAAATTCAGCTTGACCAATCGCTTCCGGAGGATATAGAAAAAAGGAGTTTTGAGATAATAGAAAGTGAGCTTAAAACCTATATTCCGGAAGACATAAAGCCCATTGTTAAAAGAGTTATACACACTACGGCGGATTTTTCTTACGCCGAAAACATGCGTTTTTCGCCGGAAGCCTTAGAGGCGGCCGTTAAAGCTGTTAAAGGCGGGGTGAATATATTTACTGATACCAACATGGCCTTGGCGGGAATAAACAAAAAGGCTCTTTCGGTTTTTGGGATTGAGGCCAAGTGTTTTATGTCTGATGAGGACGTGGCGAGGGCGGCGCGTGAGAACAAAACCACCAGAGCCGCGGCAAGCGTTGACAAGGCGGCCATAGAAGGAAAGGATTTTATATATGTTGTGGGAAACGCTCCAACGGCCCTTATACGTCTTTATGAGCTTATAACGGAGGAGAAAATTAAGCCAAGGCTTATAGTAGGCGCTCCGGTTGGATTTGTTAACGTTGTGGAGTCTAAAGAGCTCATAATGAGCCTTAATGTGCCGTATATTGTGTGCGCCGGAAGAAAAGGCGGCTCCAATGTGGCGGCAGCCATAGTTAATGCCATTTTATACATGGCCGGAGGAAGAAAGCAGAACTTTTGATATTTTAGGGAAATATCCTTAATTTTCACAAAAAAGCGTGTTTCTTAGCGGGATTCACGCCTTTTTGATTATTATAATTGTATATTGTTGTTAAAGGCGGTTTTTTATGATAAAATTATAACGGTGATGAGATATGGACGACGTAACAAAAATGATGCTTGACGATGACATATCCCACAGCAGAGAGCTTTGGGATAAATTTGGGGACGACCCCAAAAGAATGGGCGGATTGTTCGACATGCTTATTATGCGCTATAAAGACATTGTGGACGGCTTTGCCGACGACTTGGAGGTTGTTTCGTCTTTTGACAGTGGAAAAGACGTGGCCGAAAGGTATAAAAACAATGTGCACAAGCTTATAAACCGTCTTGAGATATTTAAAGACTGCGGATACAGCAATGAGGAACTGGCAAGGCACTACATTAACGAGGGCGTTGAGGGAACAAGCTATAACCTTTCCTTTAATGAAACAAGAAGCGTTATAAGCGGAATGAAAAACATTAAAAACAGCGAGAAAGAGGAAATTTTAAGTAAAATAGACAACATAGAATCTATAGTTATGTCTGTTGACACGAAAAGAAACAAGTGGAATCAATTAAGACCATACATAATATGGATTACGGGAAAAGACGTAAGCATAGCTATGCTTCTGCTTCCGCTTATTATGAAAATTAATTAAGAGGTTATTTATGATTAAACTTATAGCCAGTGATTTGGACGGCACATTGCTTAGGGACAACAAAGAGCTGTTTAGCGGCTTTTTTGACATTATTATCAGGCTTAAGGAAAAGGGAATATATTTTGCGGCGGCAAGCGGAAGACAAATGGAAAGCCTTGAGTCCGTTTTTGAACCCGTTAAAAATGACGTTATATTTATAGCCGAAAACGGCACAAACATAAAATATTTTGGAGAAACCATATTTTGCTCGTCAATAGACAAAAAGTACGCTTCGGCGCTGGCAAATGAGGTATACAGCCACAAAAATCTGGACATTATGACGAGCGGCCTTAAAAGCGCATATTCAAAAGACAATGAGCTTTGCAAAGCCATGACGAAGTATTTTAAGTATAAAATGAGCCTTGTAAAAGACCCTGTTGATGTTGACGACGAGATAATAAAAATAGCCATAACCGATTTAAGCACCCATTGCCGCAAGGATTTCGGAAATCTTCATAATTTTATGAGCGATTATTTTACAATTACCATATCCGGTGACAACTGTCTTGATTTTGTTAAAAAAGGTGTGAGCAAAGGCTCAGCTATAAGACTTATTCAAAAACGGGTTGGAGCTGATTTTCACAGCACGGCCGCTTTCGGCGACAATTTTAATGATATTGAGATGTTTAAAGAGGCATTTTACAGCTATGCCATGGATAAGGCTGACGATGGCGTTAAAAAAGCCGCAAGATTTTCGGGCGGAGACAACAACGGCGACGGCGTGGCAAAGGAGATTATTAAATTATGTTTTTGAGGTATTATAAATGAGAAGTGTGGCAAGTTTCGCCCTTGGCTGCAAGGTTAATCAAGCAGAAAGCGAGGCCATAGCGGAGGCCTTTGCCAAGAAAGGGTATGATATAAAAAGTATAGACGAGAAAGCTGACGTATATGTTATAAACACGTGTACCGTAACGAATTTTGGAGACAAAAAATCCCGTCAGCTTTTAAGAAAGGTTAAAAAGCTCAATCCTGACGCCGTTGTTGTGGCGGCCGGCTGTTATGCTCAAACCGACCAAAAGGCCATAGAGGATATGCCGGAGGTTGATATTATAGTTGGAACAAAGGGCCGAAATCACATTGTGGAGTCTGTTGAGAAATTTTTGGAAGACAAAAAAAGAATTAACATTGTGGGCGACATAATGAAAGAGCGGGAGTTTGAGCCCATATCAATAAACAGCCTTGCCGGCAGAACAAGGGCCTATATAAAAATTCAGGACGGGTGCAGTCAGTTTTGCTCCTACTGTATAATACCATATGCCAGAGGGCCTATAAGAAGCCGCGACGAGGAGGACGTTATTAACGAGGTTAAAAAACTTGCCCTAAACGGGTTTAAAGAAGTTGTGCTTACGGGAATACATGTGGCCTCCTATGGAAAAGATAATCATAAAACGGACCTTTTAAGCCTTATAAAAAAGGTTGATTTAATAGACGGCATTGAGCGCATAAGGTTAAGCTCTGTTGAGCCTAATATTGTTACAGAGGAGTTTGCCCATGATTTGAGCCTTATGCCGAAAGTATGCCGCCATTTTCACCTTTCTCTTCAAAGCGGCTGCGACAAAACATTAAAGGCTATGAACAGGAAATATACGTGCCAAAGGTATATGGAGGCAGTTGATACATTAAGAAAATATATGCCGGACGTGGCCATAACAACGGATATAATAGTGGGATTTCCAGGGGAAAGCGACGAGGATTTTGAGGAGAGCTTCGGCTTTGCCTCTAAAGTGCGTTTTTCAAAAATACACGTTTTTCCATATTCCCCAAAAAAAGGCACTCCGGCGGCCAAAATGCCGCAAGTTGACTCTAAAATAAAATCGGAAAGAAGCGCAAGGCTTATAAAGCTGAGCGAGGAGCTTGAAAACGAGTTTATAAACGGCTTTGTGGGTCAAAAGCTTGAGGTTTTATTTGAAAAAAGAGAAAACGGTTTTTTTGAAGGGCATACGTCAAACTATATCCATACACTTGTTGAGACCGATAAGGATATAAAAAATAAGATTGTTCCGGTTGTTATAAACAAGGCCTATAACGGAAAAGCCGTAGGCTCATTGTGCGATATTTTGGATTAATTGTGTTTTAGCGGCGGATTATGTGTTTTTATGCCGCAAGATAATATTTGCATATTGTGTATTTTTATATTATCATTATTTTATGGTATTGGAGAGTGATTTAAATGGATTCAAAGGGCTTTAATGAAACAATGAAATTCAGCGCTGTGGGAAAGGAAAGCGACAGCGAGGCCAAAAGGATACTTGTGCTTGTATATACCGCCCTTGCTGAAAAAGGGTATAATCCGGTTAACCAGATAGTTGGATATATACTTTCAGGCGACCCTACATATATAACAAGCCACAACAACGCCCGTTCGCTTATAAGGCGCCTTGAGAGGGACGAGCTTTTGGAGGAACTTGTAGACAATTATATTAAAAACAACATGTAAGGGTGATTTTTTGAGGATACTTGGCCTTGATTACGGCGACAGAACGGTTGGCGTTGCCGTAAGCGATTTATTCGGCTGGACGGCTCAAGGGCTTGAGGTTATAAAAAGAAACAGTCCAAACGAGCATAAGCAGTCCCTTGGACGTTTGGCGGAGATTATAAAAGAGTATGAGGTTGAAAAGATAGTTTTGGGGTATCCCAGAAACATGGACGGTTCGGAAGGCGAAAGATGTGAGAAAACTATGGCCTATAAACAGCGGCTTGAAAAAAGGTTTGGCGGCATACCCGTTGAGCTGTGGGACGAAAGATTGAGCACTGTGGCGGCCCAAAGGTTTTTGCATGAGGCCGATTTTGATATTAAAAAAAGCAGAGGATTTATAGACAAAATGGCGGCTGTTTACATACTTCAAGGCTATCTTGATTATATAAGAATAAAGGAGAAAAAAACTGATGAGTGAAATTGATGATGAAATGATGGAAGAATTTGAGACGGTTATATTAACCGACGAGGACGGCTGTGAAATTGAGTTTGCTGTTATAGACACTGTAGAAGATGGCGGAAATGCATATGTTTTGGCTGTTGAGGCGGGAATGCTTGACGAGGACGAGCCAGAGGCGGCTTTATTTAAAAAGACTGTTTCTGAAAACGGTGAGGATATGTATGAGCTTATAGAGGACGACGATGAGTTTAACAAAATTGCCGGTCTTTTTCAGCTTTCAGGCGATGACTATGACGTGGAACTTGAAAATTAAATAAAGAGCTGTATATATTTTGCGCTGCGGAGGGCATTGCTGGACGTGCGCATATGAAAAATGTCTTCCGCCTTTATTTTTGTGCGTTTAAGCTGATTTTGTAATTTATGCGCTTGGCTATAAATAAAATATTACGGCTGTGTTAAGATAGTAACCAACAAAGCAAATCCAGCCACATAGTGGCTAAATTTGCTTATAAAATCAGCGTCAGATGATTTTACAGGAGCGAAGCGCCGTTGGTTATGAGCTAATTTGGGAAGCAAATT
>CAJFUS010000045.1 GCA_904420235.1 Candidatus Neoanaerotignum tabaqchaliae | reverse complement strand
GGGCCGCGGAAGGCGGCGTTGGTTATGAGAAATTGGCGGAGCGAATTTCGAATAGAGCAGTATGAGAAGATAAAAATTCTTTTTGCCTTTAGGAAAAGGCGGAAAAAGCTTAAAAAATCAGCGGAAAGATAATGGAGCTGATTTTAGGGCCGCGGAAGGCGGCGCTGGTTATGAGAAATTGGCGAAGCGAATTTCGAATAGAGAAGTATGAGAAGATAAAAAATCTTTTTGTCTTTAGAAAAGGCGGAAAAAGCTTATAAAATCAGCGTGAGAAAATAGCTCTGATTTTAAAAATGCTGAAAACGTTGCACAATATAATTGCGGATTATAGTTTTTGAAAACTTTAAATGTTTGCTGACACAGCGGTTTTTGTTAAAACCGCTGTTTTGGTATTTAAAAAAATTTTTAAGGGGATAATATAAAAATGCTTGTTACCGATATAAAAGAGAGCTCTAAGAAAAAAGGAAAATTTGACGTGTATGTTGAGGGCAAACTTGCTTTTTCTCTTATAGCGGCGGATATAGAATATTTTAAGATAAAAAAAGGTGAAAACCTGCCGGACAATAAATATAACTTTATAATGGAAAATATTGTTTATATAAAGGCTCAGGATTTGGCCTTAAGCTATATATCGGGAAAAATGCGGACTGAAAAAGAGGTTTGCGGCAAACTGCGTTTAAACGGCTTTGATGAAGACATTGTAAAAAAAGTTTTGGATTTTCTTAAAAAATATGATTATGTTAATGACTATAACTATTGTCTGGCTTTTATAAGGCAAAGCCTTAAGCTGAACCCTATGGGATATTTTGCCATAAGACAGAAATTGAAAATTGCCGGCGTTGAGGATTATAATATAGAAAAGGCGTGGAACGAGAGCAACGTCGACCAGCTTAAATATGCGGAGCTTATTACGGATAAGAAGCTTAAAGGCAAAAAAATAGCGGACGAGAAAGAAATGCGAAAATTACAGGATTTTCTTTTAAGAAAGGGATATTCTTATGATATAATAAAGGACATAATAAAAAATCACAAACTTGACGAGAAATAATAAACACAATATAAATTTTTGGAGGTACTTTATATGGGGTACTACATAGGCGATATAGTTAAGCTTAGAAATAAGTTTTTTGAGGCGTCTGAGAAATCCGAGTTTTCAGACGCTATTAAATATGGCAGTGAAATTGTTAAGCTATACAGAGATAACAATGACAGAGAGAGTCTTGAATATGCCAATGACGTTAACAATTTGGCGATTATTTACGATAATGTTATGAGCCACAAAAAGGCTATTGAGCTTTACCGCGAGGCCGCTGGAATAAGAGGAAAGGTTCTTGGAGAGAACTCGCTTCAATATGCCGACACATTAAGTAACATGGCTGTTGCCTTAAGCCTTGACGACAGGCACACAGAGGCATTTCAATATCACCGAAAGGCCCTTAAAATAAGAGAGGCCAATCTTGAGAGCGATTCCAGCGACGTTATAATGAGCCTTTATAATCTTGGAAGTGCCTGCGAGGACCTTGATAAGCCGGATAAGGCTGCGCAATATTATGAAATGGCAATGAACAGGGCGTCAGCGCAGAAAAAATATCCCAAAGACGACTATGCGGATATAATTATAGGATACGCGAGAGTATTATATAAGAAGGGGAATTATAAAAAGTCGTCAGAAATGTATGACAGGGCCCTTGAGATACTTAAAGAATTTAACGGAGACAAGGGTTTCTTTTATATATCAACCCTTAACGACGCGGCCGCTGTTTTTGAGAAAAGAAAGGTTTACCCAAGAGCCCTTGAGTGTTACAAAAAAATTGTTGAGTTAAGGAAAAAACTTTTTGATAAAACTCACCTTGACTATATAACAAATGTTAACTCTTTGGCGTCAGTATACCGCAAAATGGGAGACTTTGAAGAAGCCGTAAAGGCGCATACAGAGGCTTTGGCTCTTATTAAAAGTGTTATAGGCGACAGCCACCCTTTTTACGCGGAAGCCTTTAACAATATAGCCTTGGATTATTTGGGGCTTAAAGATTTTGAAAGGGCCATTGAATACGCTAAAAAGTCCATTGAATTGAAAAAAGAGAGCCTTGGTCCCTCAAATATAAGCTATGCCGTTTCCCTTGACAGTCTTGGAAAAATATATATGGAAATGGGCAGATTTAAAGAGGCGGAGGAAAGGTTCAACACATCAAGGCTTATGAGACGGCAGATTTTCGGCGACAACAGCCTTTTATATGCCGACGCCCTTATGAACTTGGCAAGACTGTTTAAAAAACAGGGGAAGTATGAAAAAGCCGCGGAGTATTATTATGAGGCCCTTAAAATAAGAAAGAGCTCTCCTGACGGCGAAAGCATGGAGGTAAGCGTTAATCTTTATGAACTCTCGGAACTTATGACCCTTATGAAAAAGCAGAACGAGGCCCTCAGTCTTAACCAAAAGGCCCTTGACATAAGGCGCATAGTTTACGGCAAAAATCATCCCAGATATGCTAAAGGTCTTTATAACAGCGCCAAAATACTTGCTAAATTCGGAAAGTATGACGAGGCCCTTAAAAAGCTGACAGAGGCCCTTAAAATGCAGGGCGAATATGTTGGCGAGGAAAGCGAAGAGTATAAAGACACATTAAGACAGATTATAGACTGCCGTCTTAACATGGCTAAAGAAAGTTTTTCTTTAGGAGAGTATCAAAGAGCCATGGAGTATTATAACATGGCCGTTTCTGAGGCCGAGAAAAATAAAATTGTCGGCGTTGTTGAAAATGAGGCCGAGTTTGCGCCTATTTTCGCTTCCGTAGGCAACATATCAAAGGCCATGGAAATTATCAACGGCGCCAAAGGCGAGATAGCGGAAAAATATGGCGAGTGCTCAGCGCAGTATGCGGAACTGCTTAAAAATGAAGGAAAAACTTATATATTTGCCAATAATCTTGCGGAGGCCGAGAAAAAGCTTGTTAAATGCCTTGAAACGGAGTATCTTTTGCCGGAAAACGGCGGCAAATCGTCAGGCGAGATTTCAATAATACTGGGAGACGCCTTTAGAAAAGCCGGAGACATGAAAAAAGCTATGTCTTATTACAGCAAGGTTTCTAAAGACGGAATGAGTCCGGATTATCCGGCGGCATGCTATGGAATGGCCAAGTGCTGTTTTGAGGGCGGCAATACGCTGTTGGCCAAGGAGTATTTTATAAAAGCCAAGGACGCTATGGAAAATACCGGAGAGTATGAGAATAAAATGTATTCAGACACAACGTGGACTTTGGGAAAAATATGCGAGAAGGAAAAAAATCTGACGGACGCCGAGAGATACTGCAATATAAGCATATGTACAAGACGGCTTTTGGGAGATAAATCTGTTTCTTACCTTAACGACTTGGTGCGCCTTGCCAACATTATGAAGAAAAACGGCAACAAAGCCGAGGCTATAAACGCTTATAACGAGGCGGCTTCGGGAATACTGTCCATTAAAGGTGAAAATGAGGAATATGCCAAGCTTATAACCAAAATGGCCAAGCTTAATGTTGAGATAGGAAGAAACGAGGCGGCGGAAACAATGTTTAAAAAATCCGCCGAGACATATAAAAAGATTTACGGCGCCGAAAGCGACGAATACGCCGCCGCCCTTTATGACCTTCTGCTGTTCTGCGTTAAAACCGGAAAGGCTATGCAGGCGGCTGAAAATGTTCAAAGCCTTATGCAAATAGTTGAGAAAAACATATCAAGCCGTTTCAGAGACGAGAAATATGACCTTAGACTTAAAAAGCTGTATGAAAAAATACAGAAAATGTAATTGTTTGTATTGACTTTAAAAGATGTTTTTGTTATATTGTAATGGTGCGTTTATGTACGCAAGGCCGCGCAAAGAGGTTTGAAATTACGCAAAGGGCGTAATACCGAATTTGGCGAGTATGTTATAGGGAGGTGTACTTGTGTACGCAATTATTGAAACTGGCGGCAAGCAGTATAAAGTTGCCGAGGGCGATGTAATAAGTGTTGAGAAGTTAGGCGTTGAGGCCGGAAGCGAGTATGTATTTGACAAGGTATTGGTGGTATCTGCCGATTCCGAAACAAAAATCGGTTTCCCTTACGTTGAGGGCGCTAAAGTAAGCGCTAACGTTGTTTGCGAGGGAAAAGACAAAAAGGTTGTTATATACAAATATAAACCTAAAAAAGGCTTCCACAAAAAAAGAGGCCACAGACAGCCTTTCACAAAGCTTCAGATAAGCAAAATTACACTTTAATTTTTTATGATTAAGGCGGAAATTTTCAGAAATGCAGATTTCGTGATTTGTGGTTTTCGCATTACAGGCCATGCGGGATATGCCGACGAAGGCGACGATATAATATGTTCCGCAGTCAGCATGCTTGTTATAAACACAATAAACTGTATTGAGGCCTTTACCACGGAAAAATTTGATTACGGCGCCGACAATGAAAACGGCGGATATATAGATTTTTCCCTGCCTGATATTAAAAAGGGCGGCAAAAACCACGACGTGGAGCTTCTGCTGGAAACAATGCTCTACGGACTGAACAATATAGAAAAAGAGTACAGTCAATATATAAAAATAATTGACGAAGGAGGCAGAGTTTTATGTTGAGATTAGACCTTCAGTTTTTCGCTCATAAAAAAGGTGTTGGTTCCACAAAAAACGGACGTGACTCAAAGTCTAAAAGGCTTGGCGCTAAGCGTGCCGACGGTCAGTTTGTTTTAGCCGGAAACATTCTTTATACACAGAGAGGAACAAAAATCCATCCCGGCCTTAACGTTGGAAGAGGCGGAAACGATTCATTATTCGCTCTTGTTGACGGAACTGTTAGATATGAGAGATTAGGCAGAGACAAAAAGCAAGTTTCTGTTTATCCTTTAGCAGAAGTAGCTGAATAATTATTGTTTATAAAGGTTTCAAATGGCTCTCATTTGAAACCTTATTTTTTGTATATTATTTTGAACTGAAACGAACTTCGTTTTTATTAAACAAAGCAGACGATATTTATTTAGGCGGCGGAAGCCGCTTAAAAAAGAACCGGTTTTGTTGTTAATCTGCTTTTGCTGATATTGCAAGTGTTTCCAACTGTGAGAAAATTCATGGGAGAAAATCTGACGATTTAGAAACAAGGATTATTTTTAAAATTAAAAATAAAATGGAGATTTAGAATTTTAAGAGGTTTGCAATTTAAATTAAGCTGTTTAAAAAAGGGTTACCATAAAAAGTATTGAAATATATAATTTTATATTCAATAAAAAGCCGGATTTATGGCAAGATGCAAATATGCGGGAAAAAGATTTTTGCGGATTTAAAAGTTATTCATAAAAGAAGAGGAGTTTTATTGAAAAAAATAAATTTCCCGATTAAATGAAGTTATTGACGGTTTTTGTTTAGAGGCCTTATAGAAAATAGAAAACTTAATTAAAGATTTTTTAATTGGATTTTCTATTTTCTATCGGGTAGAATATGTTTTTAACAGAGGTGATATTTGAATGTTTGTTGATAGGGCTAAAATTCACATTAAAGGCGGAAACGGCGGGAACGGAGCCGTTTCATTTTACAGAGCCAAATATATAAGTCATGGCGGTCCCGACGGCGGCGACGGCGGAAAGGGCGGCGACGTTATATTTGAGGGCAGCGACAGCTTAAGCACACTTATGGATTTCAGGTATAAAAGAGTTTTCGCGGCCGATAACGGAACCGACGGAGGAAAAAGAAACTGCACCGGTCCCGACGGGAAATCGGTTATTATAAAAGTGCCTGTTGGAACGGTTATTAAAGAGGCTCAAAGCGGCAAGGTTATGGCCGATATTACAAAAAACGGCGAAAGAAAGGTTATTATAAAAGGCGGCAGGGGCGGAAGAGGAAACCAGCACTTTGCCACACCAACCCGCCAAGCCCCAAGATACGCTGAAAGAGGCCAGCAGAGCAAAGAGTATGATGTTGTTTTAGAGCTTAAAACAATAGCGGACGTTGGAATTATAGGTTTTCCAAATGTTGGCAAAAGCACTCTTTTGTCAATGGTTACAAACGCCAACCCTAAAATAGCGGATTATCATTTCACAACCCTTTCTCCAAACTTGGGAGTTGTGCAGTATAAAAAGGGCGTAAACTTTGTTATGGCCGATATACCTGGCCTTGTTGAAGGAGCCAGTGAAGGCGTTGGCCTTGGACATGAGTTTTTAAGGCATGTTGAAAGAACAAAGGTGTTTATACACGTTGTTGACGCGGCGGCCATTGAGGGCGGAGACCCAATAGAAAGCGTTAACAAAATAAATGCGGAGCTGGAGGCGTATAAGCCGGAGCTTCTTAAAAGACCCCAGATAATAGCCGCCAATAAAACGGATATTCCAGAGGCGGCCGAAAACGTAAAGCGTTTAAAAGAACACTTTGAGCCTATGGGATATGAAGTTTATCCTATATCGGCGGCCTCCAACAAGGGCCTTGACAAAATTATAGAGGCGGCGGCCCAAAAACTTAGGGACTATCCGGCGGACATTGTTTTTGAAGAGGACTTTGAGGAGTACCAGGAGGTTAAACCGGACAACGAGCCGTTTAAAATTGAGGTGTTTGACGGCAATTATTATGTTGTTACGGGCGTAGGCGTTGAAAAGATGATAGGCTACACAAATATAGATACCGAAAAGGGCTTCGCCTTCTTCCAGAAATATTTAAGGGAAAAGGGAATAATATCGGCCCTTGAGGAAAAAGGCATAAAAGAAGGAGACACCGTTAAAATTTACGATATAGAGTTTGAGTATTTTAAATAAGTTTTGCGGTATAGGCAACAGAACTCGTTAATATTTAAGTTTTGGAATGATTTTAACGATTTTTTACGGGACATAATTTATAAACTTTAAAATAAGAGGATTTTTATGGACGAGTTGTATAAAAAAATCTCACACGTTTCACCAACTAAAATTATTCTTTTTGGCTATTGTATTATTATATTTATAGGGGCCATTTTGCTGTGTCTGCCAATATCCTCAAATGGCGGTTATACGTCTTTTTCGGACGCTCTTTTTACGGCCACATCGGCCACATGCGTAACGGGGCTTATAAGGTTTGACACCTACACCCATTGGAGCCTTTTTGGTCAGGTTGTTATACTTTTGCTTATACAGACGGGCGGAATAGGGTTTATGACCCTTGCCATAGCCCTTATGAGCGCCACAAGGCATAAAATAGGACTTTCGCCAAGAGTTATTATGCAAAATTCCATATCGGCGCCGCAAATAGGCGGAATTGTTAGAATGACAAAGTTTATAATGGTTGGCACGTTTATTGTTGAGGCGGCGGGAGCCTTCCTTTTAAGTTTCTATTTCTGCGGACGGTTCGGATTTGCCAAGGGACTATGGTTTTCGGTTTTTCACAGCGTGTCGGCCTTCTGCAACGCCGGATTTGACCTTATGGGAAGCGTTGAGCCTCTTTCATCAATTACAACAATAAACGACGTTTACTATGTTAATATAGTAATAATGCTTTTGATATTTTTAGGCGGCCTTGGATTTTTTGTGTGGAAAGACGTTTTAAACAGCCGGTTCAGCTTTAAAAAAATGAGCCTTCAAAGCAAAATTGTTATTTCAACAAGCGTGGTCCTTGTTGTTATAGGGGCCTTGGGCATATTTATAATAGAGCTTGGTGGAAAGGCTTTTGAGGGCATGGGCCTTGGACAAAGCGTTATTGCCTCGTTTTTCCAGTCGGTAACTTCAAGAACGGCAGGATTTAACAGCGTTGACCTTGCCAGTCTTAGAGAAGCCAGCCTTTTTGTTATGATTTGCCTTATGATTGTAGGCGGTTCAACGGGCTCAACGGCGGGAGGAATTAAAACCACAACTTTCGCGGCTCTTATTTTAAGTGTGGCGGCCACCGTAAGAAGACGCAAATACTGCGAGATTTTCGGCAGAAGGCTGGAGGACGGCCTTTTGTCAACGGTAAGCTGTATATTTATCATTTACATTCTGCTGTCGGTGGTTTCCGCTATAATAATATCGGCATGGGACGGATTTACAATGCTTGAGAGCCTTTATGAAACGGTTTCGGCCATAGCCACCGTAGGCGTTACCCTTGGAATTACGGCTGAGCTGAGTTTTGCGCCAAAAATTCTTATAATAATTTTGATGATAATAGGCAGGGTAGGCTCAATAACCGTGCTTTTGGCCCTTGCTTCGCCTAAAAGCGTGGTTAACGCTAAATTTCCTGTTGAGAAAATACAGGTTGGCTAATTTTGGAGGTGGGTTTTTATGAAAACTATTCTTATAATCGGCCTTGGACGTTTTGGCAGGCACATGGCCAAAAAGCTTATTGACGAGGGCAACGACGTTTTGGCGGTGGAAAAGGACGAGGCGAGAGCCAACAATGCCGCTGGTTTTATAAGCAACATACAAATAGGCGACGCTTCCGACGAAAAGTTTATAGAGTCTTTAGGCGTTGGCAACTTTGATATATGCGTTGTGGCCATAGGCGATGATTTTCAGCATTCACTTGAGATAACAGTGCTTTTAAAGGACATGGGCGCCAAGTTTGTTATAGCCCGCGCCAGCAGAGACGTGCACAGAAAACTGCTTTTAAGAAACGGCGCCGACCATGTTGTTTATGCCGAAAGAGAAATGGCCGAAAGGCTTGCCGTAAAATACGGCGCCAGAAATATATTTGACTATATAGGCCTTACGGGAGACGTTGGAATATATGAGATAGCCGTTCCAAGCCAATGGATTGGAAAAAGCATAATAGAAAAATCCATAAGGTCTAAATATAACATAAGCATACTGGCCACAAAAAAGGAAGACGAAATATTCCCTTTGCCTTCGCCAGACCATGTGTTTTCGGCAGATGAGACGCTTATGGTTATGGGAAGGGACGAGGACATAAAAAGGATTGTTAAATAAACAATTCATGTGATATACTGTTGATGTTTTATTGTTTGGTTTTTAAATTTGATAAGGAGTTTTTTAATGATTACAAGCAAGCAAAGAGCGTATTTAAGAAGCATGGCAAACGGCATGAACTCAATAATACAGGTTGGAAAGGGCGGCGTTACGCCTGAGCTTACGGAAGCCTTTAACGAGGCCCTTGAGGCAAGGGAGCTTGTTAAGGCCAATGTGCTTGACAACAACCTGCTTGACGCCAGGGAAGTGGCCCAAATTATAGCCGAAAGAACACGTTCGGAGGTTATACAGGTTATAGGCAACAGGTTTGTGCTTTACAGAAAGTGCCGAAAGCCCGGCTTTAAAAGCCAGTATGACATATAAATATCCGCCGTGTTTTTGCCAGTTAGCGGAAACGGGCTTTTAGTATGAAATAATCATTTTTGGCAAAGGCAAACATTATTAATGCTTTGTGGCCATAATGATTTGCGTAACAATACATTTTCATAATTTTAACAGCTTGCGGCGTCCCTATGGACGCTTATTTTTTTGCCCTTTTCAGCGCACAATATAAAATAAAATGAAAAAGCTTGAAAGAGGGGGAAATTATGTATGGAAAAAATTTACGGCTATGTAAGGGTGTCAAGCGCCGACCAAAATGAGGAGCGTCAAATGGCGGCCATGCGGGGGAAAAATATACCAAAAAACCGCGTATATATAGATAAAAAGTCGGGCAAGGATTTTGACAGACCCCAGTATAAAAAGATGATTAAAAAGCTTAAAAAGGGCGATTTGCTTTATGTTTTAACAATAGACCGCCTTGGAAGGAATTATGAGGAAATACAAAATCAATGGCGGGTTTTAACAAAGGAAATAGGCGTTGACATATCGGTTATAGACATGCCCCTGCTTGACACAAGACGCAACAAAGACCTTATGGGAACGTTTATTGCCGATATTGTGCTTCAAATATTGTCATTTGTGGCCCAAAGCGAAAGGGAAAACATAAAAAACGTCAGGCGGAAGGTATAGCGGCCGCAAAGGCCAACGGCGTCAGGTTCGGGAGGCCGAAAAAATATAAGCAGAACAATTTTTTAATGATATTTGACGCCTTTGACAAAAGAAAAATAACAGGAAAAGAAGCTCAGAAAAAATGCGGCGTAAGCGAGTCCACATTCTACCGTATGCTTAAAGAATACAGAACTGAAAAATATAGTGAAAAAATTCAATAATAAGTGAAAGAAATAACTGCCAAAATGCACACCTTTTGATAATGCCAGTTTTTTTACGAAACGATTAAATAATTTTCCTCTTAACCTATTGATTTTTCACGAAAAGAGCAATATAATTTAAAAAGAAATAACTGTCAAAAGGTGTGCTTTTTGACACCAGAAGTAAAGGGGGGGGGGATAAGCCATTAAGAATATTTTAAGTTTTAATGAAATTAAGAGGGAGGAAACGAAAATATGAAAAAGAAAATGGGAAGGCTTATATGCCTTTCAATTACGGCGTCCATGGCGCTTTCAAGCGTGCCTTTTACGGCAATGGCCGAGGATACGCTTCCCGGGGTTGTGCAAACCCAAACCACCGAGGATGAGACAACTTCCGGTGACGCAATAGAAGTTGAGGAAGGAAAATTTGCCGTATATCAAAATGGTGAAACAACGCCATATGACACTTTAGAAGAGGCTATAACAGAGGCACAAAGCGGGGCCATAATTAAGCTGGGCGCGGACG
>CAJFUS010000044.1 GCA_904420235.1 Candidatus Neoanaerotignum tabaqchaliae | reverse complement strand
GTACCGGAAAGAAATCCGGCCGCCATGGGCGGTTTTTGCGGAGCAAAAATACTGAACAGGTACCGGAAAGAAGTCCGGCCGCCATGGGCGGTTTTTGCGGAGCAAAAATACTGAACAGGTACCGGAAAGAAATCCGGCCGCCTCGGGCGGTTTTTGCGGAGCAAAAATACTGAACAGGTACCGGAAAGAAGTCCGAAGGCTGAGCCGTTTCCAAAATAGGGGATACTTTATTATTATCTGAGCTTAAAAAATATAAACGGATTTTTATATTCATAAGGCTGCCACTTTGTTGTGACAGCCTTTAATATATTTTTTAAACGCTTATTTTATAAATCCCTTTGTAAACATAAGTATTGTTTTAAAATCTACGGCCAAGTTTATATTCTGCCCGCTGTCTATTCCGGCGGTGCTTAGTCCTATAAGCCGGCCATACATGTCTAAAAGGGCGCCTCCGGAACTGCCGTGTGATGTTGGAGCCGTATATTGTATCATAGGAACGTTGTTTATTGTTCTGAAACCGGATATTATTCCGTCGGAAACGGAATTGAAAAGCCCAAGGGGACTGCCTATGGCAACAACCTTCTGCCCGCGCACAAGCTGGCTTTCGCCTTTAAAAATATGTATCGGCCGGCAGAGGCGGTCTATTCTTATTATGGCTAAGTCCATATTTTGATTATATTTTAAAATCTCGTTTGTGTAATAGGGCGTCTGCTCGTTCTCTATGTTTATCATATAGCTGCTTCCGCCGCTTACAACATGAAAATTTGTGAGTATGTATCCTTCCTCGCCAATCATAACGCCGGAGCCAGTTTTAAAGCATTGATTATTCCTGTCGCAAACGCTTATCATAACAACTGAGGCAGCCATTTGGGCTATCTCAACATAATCAAGCTGGCGTATGGTGTTTTGAGGCGGCCGTTGAACAGCTGGGGAACTTTCATAAACGGGATTTTGATAATTAGGCGTTTTGTTCTGCTCTCTTTTTGGGTGTTTGGCATTTATTTTATTTCTTGTGGCGGACGTATTTACAGGCTGCTCCGCCGACGAAGGTTCAGAGGCTGAATTTTCTTTATATTCCGCGATTATTATTTGTCCGGTGTTCTGGTTAAGGCACAGGCTGGAGAGCTTTAAAAGAGAGGGCGATATTTTTGCGTCGCCGCTGGGATTTACATACATTACATCGCAGCCCTGCCTTGCAAGAAGGTATAAAAACAAATACTCCTGCTCTTTAATATTGCCGAAAAACATGAATTTAGGGGATATTGACATATCGAAGTCCTTATCAAAAATTTTAGGGAAATACAGACCTATCCAAAAGAGCAGCTTAATTGAGAAATTTTTTATTATGGATTGACTTGCTCCCTGTTTAAGGTCCATGTAAAGTTCGCCAACGGCTTTTATATTTTCCATCAAAAGACTGTTAAGGCCTTTATTGCTGAAAACAAAAGGAAGGTTTGTGTCGTATCCATTTTTTATATCTTCATAGATTGATGATAGAACCGATGACTTTTCAGGGCTTATTTGCTGGTTAAGGGCCGAGACTCTGAAATAACGGCCTCTGTTTTTTGGCGACAGTTCCATAGCTGTTATTTTTGAAGACAGATTTTCGCCGTTATTAAAGCCTATGTAACGAATAAAATATACGTCCTTAACACCCATAGACATGCGGCCGTTTATGTTGAAAAACATGTCTATGGAGTTTATGTTCATTTTGTTTATGTTGACTGATATATTGTTCGACAATTTAAACACCACCCCTGCATATTTTAACATATATTTAAGAAATTATATACACTTTAATAGGTTTTAAGGGTGTTAAAATATCAATTTTATGGACAAGTATAACACATAATGATATACTTATATCCATAAGTATATCATTTTTTAGTAGGTGAGAAGATATGAATTCTTGTTTGGAAACGGAGATATTTAATAACATCAAGGTTCTGCCATATATGGTTGGAGCCCTTTTATATTCGCCGGCCGACAACACAAAAATAGCCGGTTGTGTTATAAACGAGAGGTTTGAAATGCCGTATTCGCTTGCTCTTTGCCTTGAGGATACAATAAGCGACAGCGCCGTTAAGAGGGCTGAGAAAATTTTGATAAACACCGTAAGCCAGATATATTCGGCAAGGCTTGAAAAAGATTTTTATGTTCCGCTTATTTTTATAAGAGTTAGAAACCCGAAGCAAATTTATGAGATATTCAGTTCTTTAGGAGAGGCCTTTGGAATTGTGGCGGGATTTATAGTACCAAAGCTTACGGTAGTTAATTCAGAAAAATATATAAACGAGATTTTAAATGTGAACAAGCTCTGCGGCAGAAAAGTTTACTTTATGCCTATTATAGAAAGCCAAGAGGTTATTAATCTTAAAACAAGAATTGACTGTATTTACAGCATAAAAGAAAAAATAGACCATGTTAAGGATTTGGTTCTTAACGTGCGTGTTGGAGGAAACGATTTTTGCAAAGTTTTCGGCATACGCAGGAATATGTTTCAAACAATATACGATATTCGTCCCGTAAGCAATATATTAAGCGACATAACAACATGCTTTGCCTGTGATTATGTTGTGTCGGGGCCCGTTTGGGAATATTTCAACAGTACTCCTCAATCCTTTTGGGAGGAGGGACTTAAAAAAGAAATTCAGCTTGACAGGCTTAATGGTTTTATTGGAAAAACTGTTATACACCCGAAACAAATACATGCCGTTAACGAATCTTTAAAAGCCGACGGCAAAGATTACAGCGACGCCTTGAACATACTTTCAATGAGCGGTGAAAACGGAAGGCTTGTTGATAAAGGCGGTCTGGGAGAGAGAATGAACGAGTATAAAACTCATTACATTTGGGCGCAAAAAGTTATGGCTCTTTCAAAAATATACGGAGTGAGGGATAAATGAGCTTTAACATCAGTGAATTGGCCTTGATAGCCAAGCGGGAGAACAATAATAAAAGAAAATATCTTATAGTTAACCCTCTTCAGGGAAAGCACATGCCTGTTTCGCCGTCAAAGGCGGCCGGGCTTTTTGACCAGCTTTCGCAAAAAATAAAAGACCATGTTAAATGCTGGGAAGGCAGAACTCTTGTTATATCCTTTGCGGAAACGGCTACGGCCATAGGCGCCTTTGCTGCCTTTGAAATTAAAAGTGATTTTTATATTCAAACCACAAGAGAAGATTTAAAAGGTGATTACATAGATTTTGTTGAGGCCCACAGCCACGCCACAGAGCAAAAGCTGTATTTAAAAGGCTTAAAGGATATATTGGGAAAAGTTGAAAACATAATTTTTGTTGAGGACGAGATAACAACCGGCAGCACTATTTTAAGGCTTGTGGAAAGGCTTTTGCAAATATCCGGAAGCAAAAAATTTAAATTTGCCGCGACATCTATACTTAACGGAATGAGCGCCGAAAATATTGAAAAGTTCAAAACTTTTGGAATAGACGTTATTTATGTTAATAAAATTTTAAACAGCAGCTTTGAAGAGCTTTTGGATAGTTATGAGTATTTGGAAGCGGATAATAAAGTATCGTGTTTGGAAGCTGAAAAAACGGAATTTTTTGAGTGCAAAGGCTATGTTAATCCAAGATACGCCGTAAACTCTTTAAGCTATGGAAATACATGCCGAAAAATAGCGGAGGATTTTGTTGAAAAATACAGCGTTGAAAACTGCGATAGCCTTCTTGTGCTTGGCACTGAGGAATTTATGTATCCGGCCCTTATAACGGCTCTTGAGTTTGAGAAAAAGAACAGAGGGCTTAATGTAAAATTCCATGCCACAACAAGAAGCCCAATACTTGCCGGCTTAAGCGAGGGGTATCCTATTTTTTTAAGACGGGAAATAAGAAGCCCATATAATATTGAAAGAGTTACTTATGTTTATAATCTGGTGAAATATGACAGGGTTATAATAGCAACCGACGCCGAGACAAAAAACAGCTATGGTATTGGAACCATAATAGGAGCGTTGACTGAAGCGGGCTGCAAAAACATAGACGTATGCGGGTGGGTTGACAGATGAGATGTTCTTATAGTGAAAACGACGTTGTTGTGCTTTTAAAAGACATTACGGGAATGATAGAGCCGAAATCCACAGAGGAAAGGGAACGGCTTATACAAAGCGGAAAGCATTACAGCCAAATGCTTCCCTTGGAAAGCAGGCCCTCTGAAAAATATATGGAAGCCTACGAGGCGGCTCTTAAAAGCTATTCTTTTGATACAGCCGCGGCTATTGGTGTGGTTGCCGAGAAAATACTGCTTAATAAAGGAAGGAATATGGTTCTTGTTTCTTTAGCGAGGGCCGGTATACCTGTGGGTATTCTTATAAAGCGGTATATAATGATGAAATACAAAATTAATGTTCCGCATTACGCCATATCAATAATACGCGGCAGAGGGATAGATAAAAACGCTTTAAAATTTATACTAAAACGCCACAGAGCGGGTGATTTGCAGTTTGTTGACGGCTGGATTGGAAAGGGAGCCATATTAAAAGAACTTAAAAAAGATTTGGCGGAATTTAAGGAAGTGAGCCCGAATCTTGCCGCAGCCGCCGACCCAGCTAACGAAACGGAATTATGCGGAACTCATGAGGATATACTTATACCAAACTCATGCTTAAACTCAACGGTTTCAGGACTTATAAGCCGCACAGTTTTAAATGACGAGCTTATAGGGGAAAATGATTTCCACGGAGCCGTATACTATAAAGAACTTGAGAAATATGATATTTCATACGATTTTATAAATGCCATAGAAAGCAAGTTCAGTTTTGACCGCAAAGAACAAAAGACTGAATATTCAGGCTTTAAAGGCATTGACGAGGTTAATGGAATAGCAAAAGATTTTGGAATTAGCGATATAAATTTTATAAAACCGGGAATAGGCGAAACCACAAGGGTGCTTTTAAGAAGGGTTCCATGGAAAATTCTTATTAAAAACGATGAAATGGAAAACCCTATGATTAGCCATATTTTAAGGCTGGCCGAGGAAAAAAATGTTGTTGTTGAGCCATACGGCCTTGTTAATTACAGGGCTTGCGGAATTATAAAAAAATATTCCGACGCGTAATTATTAAATTTTATTAATATGTATTATTTATATGCATATCAATAGCTGAAAAACGTGATTTATGATATACTTAAAAATGAAAAATATTGTATTTTCCGTTAACATAAAGGAGTTTTATTAATGAATTTTAAGAAAATATCATTTAACTCGCCGGTGATACTTATTTTTACGGCTTTGTGCTTTTTTGCCTTTGCCGCTAACATTATTACGTCGGGAGGCGCCAACAGGCTGTTTTTTTCAGTGTATAACTCAAGTCTGACAAGTCCTCTTACATATTTCAGGTTTATAGGCCATGTTTTCGGCCATGCCGATTGGGCTCACTTAAGCTCTAATATTGTTATGATTTTGCTTTTAGGCCCGCTTCTTGAGGAAAAATACGGGGCGGCCAAAATATCCATAGTTATGGTTATTACGGCTGTTGTAACGGGAATTATAAATTTTTTTATTTTTAGAAATACCGCTCTTTTGGGAAGCAGCGGAATTGTGTTTACTTTTATAATACTTTCGTCGTTTACGGGAACAAGAAACGGAAAAATACCAATTACGTTTATACTTATAGCCATAATTTATATAGGCGGGCAAATTTACGACGGAATTTTTTTAAGGGACAACATATCAAATATAACCCACATAGTCGGGGGAATAGTTGGCGGCGTTTGCGGGTTTTTGCTTAAAAAGTGATATAAATATTAAAATTGGGCTGTGATGTTTATGTTTGGCAGAGGAAAACTTAATAGTTTAGATGATTTTTTCCTTACTCTTGACAAAAGAAATGGCAAAGAGGTTTATTTTTATAGAATTTCGGGATACAGCAGTG
Source organism: Candidatus Neoanaerotignum tabaqchaliae (assembly GCA_904420235.1). GTDB lineage: Bacteria > Bacillota > Clostridia > Lachnospirales > Anaerotignaceae > Neoanaerotignum_A > Neoanaerotignum_A tabaqchaliae. Next base: position 5,419 of record CAJFUS010000044.1, on the reverse strand, counting down.
ATATGGATAAATTTTTGGCTTCATATTTCAGCTATGCCGCTAAAGGCGGAGTTGTTATATCCGAAAAAATACCTAACCCTGACGAAAGACAGCTGGGATATTATGAGGAAATAATGGGCTTGAACTTTAAAATGGATAAAGGATTTTTTTTGGAGTCCATTTCAAAGTGGCTTCCTCGTGTCAATGGTCCTCAAAGAGAGGCTCTTTCGGAGTCTATTTTTAATACTCTCGATTTAATGAGAAAAAGCGGAAAAAACGAGAACATGCTTAAAAACGCCTACATAAAATTTATGTGCTGGCTTTATTATAAATTTGAACGGGTTATTAATCTTCTTGGTCTTAAGGAGGTTCCCAAGATACTTTATGAAGGGGACATAAGCCTTTACGAGTTGAAAATGCTTGGAATAATAGCCGACGCCGGCTGCGATGTTTTGCTTATAGCCAAAAACGGTGCCGGAGCTTATTTAAAAACGGACCCTTCAGGGAAAGAGTGCTTTGAGTATAAAACCGAAAATATGGGTCCTTTTCCGAAGGACTTTTCTTTGGTTAACATTAGGAACAGGGCGGAGGAAGAAAAGCGCCTTTCTAAAATGTACGGTGGGCAGAACACAAAGGAGGCCGCCAGCAACACTTGGATTGGCGGAAGCGTGTTTGACGACTGTCTTAAGCCGTACTCGCAGAGGGGAGATAACGGTTCTTTTATATACAATGTTTTTGCCAGAGTTAACGGAGCCGAGAACAAGGCTACATACTGCGGCGATATTTTTAAATGGAAAAGGAGCCTTGAGGAGCAGGGAAGAAGTGTGTTTGTGCTTAATGATATTCCTGTTCCAACTGTGGCCGAGATAAACCGCGTTAACAGCGGAGGCTATAAAACGTCTGAGCAGCTTATACTTAATATGGCCTTGAAAATAGAGGCTTCTTTTGACGAGCTGCGGGTTCAGGCAAAAAAAGCCTTTTGCGATTTAATGCGGGACGAGTTTAACAAAGACGGAGAAAACTTAAACAGGCTTAAAAATAAGGCGGTTTATTTGGTTTGTTGGTTCAACAGGTATGCCGGCGATATTTTTAAGGGCTTTAAAAATATGGAAACCATGCCGGTTTTTGTGTATTTTAATGTATGCAGAAATAATTTTGAGGCGCTTTTTATGCGTTTTATGTCATATCTTCCGCTGGATATGGTTATTTTAAACCCTGATTTAAGCCGAAAATGCCTTTTAAGCGACAGCAGGCTTTTTGAGAAGAATTTTGAGTTCTCGTTGAAAATTGATAAATTTCCGGAAAATGTCGCCGACATTGAGCTTTCAACAGTGGCCTATGTGGCCGAAAGAGAGCTTGACCATGTGCTTTACAACGACACAGGCATTTACAGAAACATGCAGTACGGCGACGCCGTATCGATTACGCTTCAAACCATGTATGAAGAAATGTATATGCTGTGGAACGAGGATTTAAGCATGCGTCCGAATTTTGAGGTGTCAAACGGCAAGGTTATAATGCCTACTCTTATGTGCAAGGTATGCGGAGTTAAAAACGGCGATGTTGAAGGGTATTGGAACGATATAAAACGGCTTTTTACCGACAGCATGGTTTTTATAAAAGACGCCCCATACATTAAAAGCTCCGACTTAAAAAATACTCAAGCGGCGGCGCAGTTTTTAAAAAACAGGAAAATTGAGAAGGACAAAATTAAAAACAGTCCTGTATACAAATACGGTATTTTCAGAGAGGACGTTCAGGAACACATGCTTAATAAACTTCAGGAGCTTATTGACAGCGGAATTATTAAGGGAACTTTCTCAAACGGCGCAGAGTACAAAATAATATCTGTTTTTATTAATATGAGCGAGTATGTAATGCGCCTTATACAAAAGTTTGATTTTACTAAAAAAAATCCGAAGCTTTTAATTATAAACTCCGGCGAGAAGCCATTCAGCCTTGAAGACGCCATATTTGTGGCATATATGCACTTTGTGGGCTTTGATATAGCTATGTTTGTTCCAACAGGCTATCAGGTTATTGAAAGGAACTTTTCAAAGCCTGTGTTTGTGGAATATCAAATTGGGGAATATTTATACGATTTAACAGTGCCACAAATGGAAAGGAACGACAAAAAAGAGCAGAGGGAAAGTATATTTAACAGGATTTTTAAGAGAGGAAGATGATTTATGGGTCTTAACTTTAAATCTCAAAACAGCACTGAAATTGGCGCGGACACAGCGTCCTCTGGAGAAATTATGGAGGTTCAGCCGTTTAATATAGTAAGCGAGAAGGAACAGCTTAAAAGAACAATGGTAAATTCTAAGGAAGTTGACGACATAGCAAGCACCATATATGTTGACGACCCTGAAACCATAGTTTCTTTCGGCGCCGAGGTGGCGGAGAACATATCTCGGGCCTCCGACGTTGTGCTTAACAGCATGAACATGAGCCAGCTTGACAACTCAAGCGCCCTGCTTAACACACTTTCAAAAATAATGGAAAAGTTTGATATTGAGGAAATTAAGGAAAAAGACGGGCTTTTTGGAAAGCTTTTTGGGAACATAAGAAAGCAACTTGAAAAAATACTTGCCAAATATCAAACAATGGGCGGCGAGATTGAGAAAATATATATTGAGCTTAAAAAGTATGAGGCGGAGATAAAAGACTCCAACAAAAAGCTTGAGACAATGTTTCAGGCCAATGTTGAGTATTTCCGCGAACTGGAGAAATATATACTTGCCGGAGAGCAGGGCGTTGGCGAAATAGAAAGTTATATAGAGCAAAGGCGGAAAGACCTTGAGCAAACAGGCGATAATTCCATAAGCTTTGAGCTTACTTCCCTTGAGCAGGCTAAAATGATGCTTGAGCAGCGCACTCAGGATTTAAGAATTGCCGAGAACGTGGCTATGCAGTCTATACCAATGATTAAGGCTATGGAATTCAGCAACATGAATCTTGTTAGAAAAATAAACTCGGCGTTTATAATAACACTTCCAGTGTTTAAACAGGCCCTTTCGCAGGCGGTGCTTTTAAAAAGGCAGAAAATACAGGCAGAGGCTATGTCGGCCCTTGACAAAAAGACAAACGAAATGCTTATTAAAAACGCCCAAAACACTGTTAACCAAACAAAAATCACAACTCAGCTGGCCTCGGGAAGCTCAATAAAAATTGAGACTCTTGAGCAGACTTGGAAAACAATTTGCACTGGCATTGAGGAAACGCGGCAGATACAGGAAAACGCGAAAAAACAGCGTCAGGACGATACAATAAGGCTTAACGCCATAAAAGAGGATTTTTACAAAAAATTCAACAAATAAAAGATTATCTTTTATTTTTTATATATAAATATAAAAACTAAGGAGGTATTTTTATGCCAATTAATTTGCAGAAGGGACAAAAAGTTAGCCTTACCAAAGGCAACCCGAGCCTCAAAAAACTTATAGTTGGCCTTGGCTGGGATGTTAACCAGTTTGACGGCGGACGCGATTTTGACTTGGACGCCGCGGCGTTTCTTGTTGGCGAAAACGGAAAAGCCCCGTCATCTGAGGATTTTGTGTTTTATGGAAATTTGAAGCATAAAAGCGGCGCCGTAGAGCACCTTGGCGATAACCTTACGGGTGAAGGCGACGGCGATGACGAGCAAATTACAGTTGATTTAAGTAAAGTGCCGGCCAACATAGCAAGAATTGTTTTTACTGTTACAATATATGAGGCGGAGCAGAGACGTCAAAACTTCGGCCAGGTAAGCAATTCTTTTATACGAGTTGTTGACGCCAATACAAATCAAGAGATAATAAGATACGACCTTGGCGAGGATTTCTCAATAGAAACGGCCGTTGTTGTAGGCGAGATTTACAGACATAACGGCGAATGGAAATTTAACGCCGTAGGCAGCGGTTTTCAGGGCGGTTTGGCCGCTCTTTGCGGAAATTACGGAATAGAGGTTGAATAAGGAGGTTTTTGAACTATGCCGGTAAATCTTAAAAAAGGACAAAAGGTAAGCTTAACAAAGGACAATCCCGGATTAAAAAGCGTTGTTGTTGGAATAGGCTGGGACGTTAATCGTTTTGACACAGGCGGAAGCTTCGACCTTGACTCGTCGGCTTTTCTTATAACCGACGCGGGAAAGGTTTCACGTCAGGAGGATTTTATATTTTACGGCAACCTTAAGCACCCAAGCGGAGCCGTGGAGCACCTTGGCGACAACCGCACCGGCGAGGGTGAGGGCGACGACGAGCAGATTAAAGTTGACTTAAGCAAAGTGCCTGGAAACATATCAAAAATAGCCTTTGCCGTTACAATATATGAAGCTGAGGAAAGAAACCAGAACTTCGGCCAGGTTAACAACGCTTTTATACGCATATATAATGCCGAAACGGGCGAGGAAATGCTTAGATACGACCTTGGCGAGGATTTCTCAATAGAAACGGCCGCTGTTTTTGGAGAACTTTACAGACACAACGGCGAGTGGAAATTTAACGCCATAGGCAGCGGATTCCAAGGAGGACTGGCGGCACTCTGCTCAAATTACGGAATAGAGGTTGAGTAAAACTTTATAGACGAAAGGAGTTTTATTTATGGCTGTTAGCTTACAAAAAGGACAAAAAATAAGCCTTTCAAAGGAAAGCGCCGGACTTAGCAAAGTTATAGTTGGCCTTGGCTGGGACGAAGTTAATGTTAAAAGAGGATTTTTCGCTCCTAAACCTCAGGCCATAGACTGCGACGCCTCGGCCATAGTGCTTACAAACGGAAAGCTTATGTATAAAGAGGACTTAATTTATTTCGGCAACTTAAGGCACCCAAGCGGCTCAATAGTGCACATGGGCGATAACCTTACAGGAGCCGGCGACGGCGATGACGAGCAGATAGTTATAGACCTTAACTCTGTTCCTCAGGATATAGACAAAGTTGTTTTTGTTGTTAATATATACGACGCCTATAAAAGAAAGCAGAATTTCAGCATGATACAAAATTGCTTCATACGTATAGTTGACGCAAGAGGCAATAAGGAAATATGCCGTTATAACCTTTCGGATAACTATGACGGTATGACGGCCATGATTTTCGGCGAGGTATACAGACACAACGGCGAATGGAAGTTTAACGCCATTGGTCAGGGAACCGCCGACGGAAACCTTGGCGAGCTGGCAAAAAGATATATTTAAACATGGTTTAAGTTTTGAGGGGGCTGCCTTAAAGACATCCCCTTAATTTTAGCAAAAGACATTTTATAAAAAGGCAGGAGAAGTATGAACAGAAAATATAATGGCTTAACCGACGCTCAGGTTGAGGAAAGCCGGAAGAAGTATGGCTCCAACGCTATAAAAGAGGCGGAGCCCCAAACACTTTGGCAGCAGTTTCTTGAAGGGTTTAAAGACCCAATGATAAAAATACTGTGCTTTATTGCCATTGTAATGATTATAATGTTTTTTCTTGG
>CAJFUS010000043.1 GCA_904420235.1 Candidatus Neoanaerotignum tabaqchaliae | reverse complement strand
GACATATCTGTTACCGATGCGGTTTATGTGAATGATAATTTTAATCCGCGCTTTGACTGTGTATGCAAAACATACAGATACAGAATATACAACGGAAAATATAGAAATCCGGTATATCGAAAATATTCCGAGTTTTGCTGCAAAAATCTTGATGTTGAAGAAATGAGTAAAGCCGCAAAAGCCTTTTTGGGCCGTCACGATTTTAAGGCCTTCGCCGCCTCGGGAAATACATCTAAAACAACCGTAAGAACTATTTTTGATATAGACGTTAGGCAGGAAGATGATTTTATAATTATAGATGTAACTGGCGACGGATTTTTATACAACATGATAAGAATAATGGCCGGAACACTGCTTATGGTAGGCGACGGCAGAATAAAAAGCTGGGAGATACCGGAAATAATAGAAAGTCGTCAAAGGGAAAAAGCCGGAAAAACAGCGGGTCCCGAGGGTCTTACTCTTATGAATATAAAATACAATATTTAGGTAAAAATACCTTGACAGAAGCCTTTTATTTATAATATAATCCAATTATTGTGTTTAAGCCACTTAGAAACTCGATTAGCCCCGGGTTTTAAATATATTAATTGTATGTGTCCGCTTGTGCCTCGGTTTCCCTCACTGTGGTATTATGTTTGGGCGCTTTTCAGCTATTTTTAAGGAGGTTAATTAATATGAGAACAACATACATGCCAAGTGCGGCCAATGTTGAGAGAAAATGGTATGTTGTGGACGCCGAAGGCAAAAACCTTGGTCGTCTCGCTTCAGAAATCGCTAAAGTTTTAAGAGGAAAAAATAAGCCTATTTATACATCTTTTGTTGACACAGGAGATTATGTTATAGTTATAAATGCCGATAAAATTGCTGTTACAGGCAAAAAGTTAGACCAGAAAAAATACTATCATCACACAGGTTATATTGGCGGTCTTAAAGAAATTACACTTAGAAGAATGTTGGAAACAAAGCCTGAGGCTGTTGTTATGCACGCTGTAAAGGGTATGCTTCCTAAAAATACACTTGGCAGGAACATGATTAAAAAGCTTCATGTTTACGCCGGACCTGACCACAAGCATGCGGCTCAGAAACCTGAAGTTTTAGAAATCAACGCATAACAGAGTATTATAAGGAGGAAGCAAAATGGCAGTAGCAAGATATTACGGCACTGGAAGAAGAAAATCATCTGTTGCCAGAGTATACTTAGTACCCGGAAACGGCAACATTACAATTAATAAAAGAAGCATTGACGATTATTTCGGACTTGAGACATTAAAACTTATTGTTCGTCAGCCTCTTGAGCTTACAGAGACAGGCGCTAAGTTTGATGTACTTGTTAATGTTAAAGGCGGCGGATTTACAGGACAGGCTGGAGCTATTAGACACGGTATATCAAGAGCACTTCTTGAGGCTGACGCTGATTACAGACCTTCATTAAAGAAAGCTGGTTTCCTTACTCGTGACCCGAGAATGAAGGAAAGAAAGAAATATGGTCTTAAAAAAGCCAGACGTGCTCCACAGTTCTCCAAGAGATAATCACTGGAGCTTTACTCTACTTAAAACAAATAACGATGCTGTTCTAAAGGTTTTAAGGATGACTGAAAAGGCGGAAAGTATACTTTTAAGTAAAGCCGCATAATAAAAACATTTAAAGAGATGTTTTTCTGTTTAAAATAAGGAAAGCATCTCTTTTTTTATTTACACATGTTTTAAAAGAGTTATTGTAGTTTTTAAGAAGTGGATTTTATAGTGAATAAGCGCTTGTTTTATTAATTCAGAGATTTTGAGCAAGATATTATGCTGAGTAAATTTTTTTCATATAATTATAAAAAATATATTTAATATACATTTTAGATGACATATTATTGAAAGAAACTATTTTATATGTTAAAATTGAACCGATATTTTAATAATATTTTAAGAAACAGTTGTTTTTTGTAGAACTTTTGCTTGGGGGGACGGATTTTGTTTGGGGACATAAAGGCTTTCTGCAAATGGGCGGCCATAGCCGTGGCGGTTGGGCTTATTGTTGGTTTTGTAGGAACAGCTTTTCACTACTCAATAGAAGTTTCGGGAGAGATTTTTGCTCACAATTATTTTTTGGTTGTGCTTTTGCCGTTTGGAGGTATATACATAGCGTGGATATATAAGGTATGTGGAGCCGAAAACGACGGTGGTACAAACTTTGTGCTTGATACGGTGCGTACAAAAAAGACGGTGCCCATAATAACAATGCCAATGATATTTCTTGGAACAATGGTTACTCACTTTTTTGGAGGTTCGTCAGGAAGAGAAGGAGCTGCCCTTCAAATAGGCAGCAGTATATCAAACGCTATTGGAGATGGAATTGGTCTTGATGAAAAGGATATGCACATAATGACTATGTGCGGTATGTCGGCAGCATTTGCCACACTTTTTGGAACTCCCATTACAGCGGCCGTTTTTGCCATAGAGGTTGTGAGTATAGGCATAATGCACTTTTCGGCGCTGGTTCCATGCGTTATATCTTCATTAGCCGGAATTATGGTGGCACAGGTTTTTGATGTGGCTCCAACTCACTTTGGAATACTTGATATATGCCGTCTTAATATAGAAAACATAGTTAAGGTTATAATACTTTCAATATTATGCGCATTTATAAGCATAGTATTTTGTGTGGTTATGAAAAGAGTGGCCGGAATGTATAAAAAATATGCTCCAAATCCGTTTGTTAGAGTTGCAGCCGGCGGAGTTATAGTGGCTATACTAACTTTTGTTGTGGGAACACAGGATTATAATGGCGCTGGAATGGCTGTAATAGAGCAGGCATTTTCTTCAAGGGTTGTATGGTATGCTTTTATACTTAAAATAATATTTACGGCTTTCACTTTAGGAGCGGGCTTTAAAGGCGGAGAAATAGTTCCAGCATTTTTTACAGGCGCTACATTTGGAAACGCAGTTTCACCTATTATAGGGCTTAATTCTTCTTTTGGCGCTGGAATTGGTCTTATTTGCCTTTTTTGCGGCGTTACAAACTGTCCTCTTACATCTATGATACTTTCAGTTGAGCTTTTTGGTGCCGAGGGCCTTCCATTTTTTGCGGCCGCTTGTGCCACAAGCTATATGCTTTCTGGCTATACGGGTCTTTATAGCGGTCAAAAGATAGTATATTCTAAAACAAAAGCGGAGTTTATAGACAAAAATGCTGGGTAAAAATGAAGGTATCATGTTAATAATTAATTGTTAATTGGTGAAAATAGCCTTTTTGAAGTAACTAACGAATATTTTTATATGCGGTATATATAAATATTTGTTAAAAGCTATTTTATATATTAAGCCGCCGGATTGTCCGGCGGCTGATTTTTGTATCAAGAAAACCACATGATAGCAGCGTGGTTTAAAATAGCCTTCTGGCGATGAGGCAGACATAAAAACTCCCTTCGATTATAATAAAGATGCGGTCTGACAACTGCATAAATAATCGAAGGGAGGACATTAGGAGATAAGTCTTAATGATATAAATGAATTATCACATACAAGCTGGAATTGCAAATACAATATAGTATTTGCGCCAAAATACAGGAGAATGGTATTTTATAAAAATAAGAAGGTTGAAATAGGGAAAATATTGAGGAAGTTATGTGAATGGAAGGGAGTAAAGATTATAGAAGCCGAAATATGTCCAGACCATGTACGTATGCTTGTGGAAATACCGCCGAAAATAAGCATATCAGAATTTATGGGGTATCTAAAAGGAAAGAGTGCAGAATATATAAGACATCAATTAGAAGCCGATAAATTAGGAGAACAGTTAACACTATAAAACAATAGCAATAGCCCGTTGAACGGGCAGCAGGTAAAGGTTTTATGCAGTTGGCGAGCTGTTGTTGCACGTTTATGTGTTACGCAAGGAACATAGGGCTATGCCTGCATGAGAAAAACCACCGGATAGGCCGGTGGATAGTTATTTAGAATTTGTGAGTTAAAAAGCCACTTCTTAATTTTGGCTCAAACCATGTTGATTTTGGAGGCATTATCTCATTGTTGTCGGCCAATGACATAACATCGTTAATTGATGTTGGGAAAAGTGAGAAGGCTACTTTGGCGCTGCCCAATACAGAAAGTTTCTCAAGTTCTGATAAACTTTCAAAGCCGCCGGAAAATATAAGCCTTTTGTTGTTTCTTGGATTGTCTATTCCAAGTATCGGCTTAAGTATATTATTTTGAAGTATAGCCACATCAAGAGAATTGACGCCATGCTCTGGTATAATCTCATCTGAGGCCATTAGCATATACCATTTTCCGTCAAAGAGCATACCAAACTGGTGCGGCATAAATGGCGCAAAAGGCCCTTGACCGTTATAAGGCATTATATAAAAATGCTGCGACACTTTTTCTATAAACTCATCTGATGACAAGCCGTTTATGTCCGATACTGCTCTATTGTAGCTTAATATGTTAAGCTGGTTATCTGGGAAAAGCACGCATGGATAAACTTGAGCCCCAGTGTTGTTTTTAAACTGTTTTGCAACATTTACTGCGGCGGCGTTTCTATGGTGTCCATCGGCAATATATAAACTGCTGACATTTAAAAACATATCGGACAACTGGTCTATTGTTTCTTTGTTGTTTATTACCCAAAAAGTGTGTTTTACGCCGTCATTTGAAATAAATTCGTATTCAGGCTGAGACTTTGTTATCTCATCAATTTTTTTGTCTATTTCATTCATTTGTGGGTATGTTATGAATATTGGACTTGTATGGGCCATGCAGGCTTTTATTTGATTTTCCCTATCAAGCTGTTTTTCAGAAATAGTAAGTTCATGCTTTTTTATAATACCGTTTTCATAATCGCTTACTGTAACGCAAGCTGCTAAACCTGTCTGTTCATGGCCTTTTGAGCTTAGCCTATAAATATACATGCATGGCGTTTTATCTTCAATTAGTATTCCGTCTTTTTCCATGCGCTTCAGATTTTCTGCAGCCTCAAGATATGGATTGGTAATATTAGCATCTGTAACCATTGATTTTTCAACTTGTAAAAATGTGTATGGATTGTTTGATATTTCTTTTTTTACCTCGTCGTTTGATATAACGTCGTATGGTAAAGAAGACACTAAAGAAACTTTGTCCTTTGCAGGACGAAGGGCCTTGAATGGTTTTATTACAGCCAAATATATCACCTCATTTATAATTTAAT